>CAYYVB010000021.1:0-17552 GCA_964475035.1 uncultured Opitutaceae bacterium
TACGTGCTGGAGGAGAACTGACCGCCATGCTCGCGACCCTGCGCGCCGTCGTCTCTCCCCGCTGGTCGCTCACCGGTCGCCTCACGCGGCATTATTTCATCTCCAGCGCGGCGCTGCTCTTTCTCGTCGCGGTTTCGCTCTACTTCGGTTTGCGGCACAGCCTTCTCGTGCAGGATCAATCGCTCGTTGCCAGCAAGCTGCGCGTGCTCCGGGTTTTATTGGCGGACGATGACGGCGGCCTCGCTGCCTTGCGCAGCGAAGTGGAGCACGAGGCAGGCGAGGAAGGCGGCTTGCGCTACTATCTGCGGGTGCGCAGCCCAGAGGGTCGCACGCTGGTCGAGACGCCGGGCATGGAGCGCACGATTCCGGCTGAGGTATTTGCCAACCTGGGTAATGCCTCCGCGACGCGCGAATTTTCCTCCGGCCACCACTACCTGCTTGCGGCTGGGCGCACGGCAGGGGGGCAGCAGCTCCAGGTTGCTCTCGACTTGGAGCACAACGACAAAGTGCTGGCCGCCTATCGCCGCCAGCTCTTCATCGTGATCCTGCTCGGCGTGCTTCTGGCGGGCTTCGCCGGCGGCTTTATCACCCATCGCGGCTTGCGACCGATCGTGCAGATCACCCGGGCCGCTCATCGGACACGCGCCAATCGTCTGGATACTCGTATCGCTACGCGCGCCTGGCCAGCTGAGCTCACGGCCTTGGCCGGCGAATTCGATCGGATGCTCGACCGGCTCGAAGATGCCTTCCGCCGCCTCAGGCAATGCACGGGAGACATGGCGCACGCGCTGCGGAACCCGATCAACAACCTTCGCGGCGAGGCCGAGGTCGCCCTCTCCCGCGTGCGTTCCCCGGAGGATTACCAACTGGTGCTTACCTCCAGCTTGGAGGAATATGACCGTCTCTCCCGCATGATCGACGGCTTGTTGTTCATCGCCCGTGCGGACGAGGCCACCACCGCGATCGAGCGGCGCACCTTCGCGGTGCGCGCCGAGATGGACGCGGTGCGCGAATTCTACGAGGCGCTCGCGGCCGAGAAACAGGTGAGCGTCCTCTGCGAAGGCGACGCTCCGCTTTGCGCCGACTCAATGCTGGTGCGCCGCGCCATCAGCAACTTGCTCGCGAATGCCCTCAAGCACACGCCCGCCGGCGGCCACATTACTCTCGCCGCGCGCACCATTGCCGGCGGTGCGGTGGAGATTGAGGTCAGCGACAGCGGCCTCGGTATCGCGCCCGAGCACGTCACGCGGGTCTTCGAGCGATTCTACCAGGTCGACAAGACCCGGGATCAGCCGGGCAAAGGTGCCGGCCTCGGCCTCGCCATCGTCCAATCGATCATGCACCTGCACGGCGGCACGGCCGAGCTCGCCAGCGTCGTCGGCCAAGGCACGCGCGCGACGCTGCGCTTTCCCGCCCCGGCGAATTGACCGCAACCCCGATCGCTAGATCACCTTCGCCTCCTTACGCTTCACTTCCGGCCCAGCAATTCCAGCGCCGCGGCACTCATCGCCGTCACGCTCGTCTTGAGCGTCGGCTCGGGGAGCGGGGCCCAGAAGGCGCTGTGGTTTGACGGCACGAGCTGTCCCGAGCGGCGGCCCGCGGCGAGTTTCTCCGGGTCGCTGCCGCCGACCCAGAAGATGGTGATCGGGATCTTGGGCAGCGTGCGGCCGTATTCCGAAAAATCCTCGCCGTAAGTCGCGGCCTCGATCGCCTCGAACTGTTCCGCCGGAACCACCCGCGCAAGGCCGCGTCCACCCGCCGCGTGAGCGCCGGATCGTTGTAGGTCAGGGGTGTCCGCTCGCCGAAGACCGTGATCACGGGCAGCAGGTTTTCCGGCACACCGGCGGCGCGGGCGGTGTTTTCGCAGATGCGCTTGATGGAGGTGATGAGGTGGTTCGCGACGTCCTCGTTGTAGCTGCGCAGCGTGAGCTGGAGCTTCACCTCGGCGGGGATGATGTTGTGCTTCGTGCCGCCGTTGATTGAGCCGACGGTGACGACCGCGGGCGTGCCGGGCTTCAGCTCGCGCGCGACGATGGTCTGCAACGCCGTGACGATCTGCGCCGCGAGCACGATCGGGTCGCGTGTCGAATGCGGGCGCGCTCCGTGGCCGCCGAGTCCGCGCACCGTGATGTCGAGCGAGTCGACGTTGGCGTAGCTCGGCCCCTCGAGCGTGGCGAGCTGCCCCGCCGCCATGTCGCCGCCGACATGCAGGGCGAGCACGTGGTCGGGCCGCGGGAATTTCTTGAACAGGCCGTCCATGAGCATGGCTCGCGCCCCGGCGCCGATCTCCTCGGCCGGTTGTGCGATGAACACCACGGTGCCGGACCAGCGGTCCTTGGTCGCCGCGAGCACACGCGCCGTGCCGATGAGGCCGGTGATGTGGGCATCATGGGCGCAGGCGTGCATCGCCGGCTGCTCCTTGCCTGAGAAATCCTTCATCACCACGGCGCTCGCGTAAGGCAGGCCGGTCTCCTCCTTGATCGGCAGTGCATCCATGTCGGCGCGGACGAGCACGGTCGGCCCGTCGCCGTTGCGCAGCACGCCCACGAGGCCGGTGATTCCGACCTTTTCCGTCACCTCGATCCCGAGCGCACGCAGTTCCGCCGCGACGATCCCCGCCGTGCGCGTTTCCACGAACGAGAGTTCGGGGTGCGCGTGCAGGTCGAAGTAGATTGCTTCGAGCGACGGATACTCCGCCGCAACCTTGGCGCGGACGGCGTCCTGAAGCTCCGCGTCAGCGGCAAGCAGCGACGACGGGGAGAGCAGGGCGAGCAAGAGGAGGGCGTGGCGTGGGGGGATCATGGCAAAGTATCGGAGGAGGTGGGTGAGCGCGATGGGGTGGCGGGGCTCTTCAGGGTTTCGGTTCGAGGCGGAAGATGAGTTCGTCGATCACTTCGTCGACGATGAGCTTGAGGCGCTGCGCATCGCTCACGGTGCGGCCTTCGGCGATGGCCTGCGCCGCGAAGGCGGCTCCGCGCTCCTTTGCGGCGGCGAAGAACTCTTCCTTGCGGCGCATCAGGCCGTCGGCAGCGAGGAATTCCTCGCGTGTGCCGGCGCGGCCCATGAAGGCCGGCAGCAGCGGCTCGCCGAGCCAAAGCAGCCAGGTGTCGTGGTCGGCGAGGTAGGTCGCGAGCACGCCGTCGTTCTCGACACCGAGCGCGCGCGCGAGTTCGCGGTTGAAGCGGGCCAGTGTCTGCCCTTCGCGTTGCGGGCGGAACTCCTTGAAGACACGCACATACACCTTGCGGCCGGTGAAGCGCTCGAAGTTGGCGAGCTTGTAGTTGAAGTTCTTCGCCCGCGGGACCTCGGTCGGCAGCAGTTTGTCGGCGTCGTCGAAATGCGCGGTCGGCCCCGCGTCGTCGGCTCCGGCGTATTTTTTCGCCGCGGCCACGAGAGCGGCGAATGTCGCCTCGTCCACGCGGAACGCCTGCGCGTCGGCTCCGATGCGGTGGATCCTGATCGCGAAGCCCTCGTCTTGGGCGATGCGCGGCAGCAGTTCGACGCCGCGGATGACGCGGCCGAAGACGCTGTGCAGGTAGTTCAGGCGATGGGTGTCGCGCAGCGTGAGGAAGAATTCGCTGCTATTCGTGTCGGGCCCGCCGTTGGCCATCGAGAGATAACCCGCGCCCGCGTGGTGCAGGCCCGGCGCAATCTCGTCGGGAAAACTCAGCGGGTGGCCGGCGGCGTCCTCCTCGTCAGTCAGCGTGGCGCCCGGCGGCTTGGCGCTGCGCACGGGATCGCCGCTCTGGATGACGAAGCCCGGCACGACGCGATACCAACGCAGCCCGGTGAAGAACGGCTGCCCGTCGCGCGGTGCAAGCGAACCCTCGGCCCGGCCGACGAACGACGCCACGGTCATCGGCGTCTGCCGGTAATGCAGCTCGGCCACCAACGAGCCGTGCGGTGTGACGAACTCCGCGTAGAGCCCGTCCGGCAGGCCGGCGGTGTCAGGCGCGGCGGCGGAATTTTCCGCGGCGGAAGTTTGCGCGAAGCCGGCGATCGCCAGCGCGAGGAGCAAAGCGGGGGTGCGCATAGGGCAGAGGAAAGGCGCGACCTTTTGGGGTAATCCGCGTCTTATTGCCAGCGTGCATTGGCGGCTGGTGGTGCCAATCGAGAATGCAGTTGCCTGACACGCCTCAACGCTGCCTCACTTCCGACGGTCGTATTGAAACACACCTACTGCTGTCTTCCATGAGCTACCCATCCGTTGATGCACTTCAACGCACGCTTTCCGAAAAGGTGTTTCATTACGCGGCCGACCGGAAAAAGGCTTCAGGGCGTGCCTTGGGCACGCTCGTCGAAATCATCACTTACTACACCCTGAAATCATGGGGTCTTCGGAATTCTCTGGCCATCGAGCGCGCGTTGCCTGAATTCGGCAATTCGGAGATCACACACAACGTCGAATATTCGCTGCATCCGGTGATGAATCGGAAATCAGCCATTCTGAAAGATATCCTGCCTCCTCTAACTGCCGCCAAGCTCCGCCGTCAGCTTTTGGGAGTGAAAACTGCCGCATCTGGGTTCGCAGTAAAAGACAACACCTTGTTGAGCAATGACGGCGTGGTTAGGAATGCCTGCGTGATAGGCGAGTCCGACACCGAGCTTTGCTTAGTGCATTTAGATTCCTCAACGGGTCGCGTGCATGATCTGACACTGGTCCAGCTTCATCGGCGTCCGTATGCCATTTTCGAGTGCAAGCGTGTTGGAGTCGAAGAGGGCATGAAGAAAGGTCCTCAGACCATAGAAAAAGCCAAACAGGGTGCCTATGTGGCGCGAACGATCTCGTCCCTCCAAAAGATCCGTTTGCGTGACGGAACGGTAGGTGGCGTGTTCCATTGCGCGGATGGCACCTTGCGTCATGGCTCCTATGAAAAATTGCTCAGTGAAGTTGTGGCTTCGACCGATCCGGAATACCTCCGCGATTTTATCCTCACGGTCGGTGTGGTAAGTAACCACGGCAATTGGTTCTCCAGAGAGAACCAAAACAAGGAACTCAAGGTGCTGGCGCAGTCTTACGATTGGCTGTTGTTTCTCACCGACAACGGCCTATCCGATTTCATCAGCGAGTTGCTGCTGAATCCCACTCCGGAACTTGCGGCAGCCAAACAGGCGTTTCTCTCCAGCTACAGCGGGAAAAGCGGCAGAAACCGTTTCACGAAAGTCCGAATGGACAGGCAAGCTGACGCGGTCCTCCAAAATTACTTCCGCCAACATGCCAAACGCATCGAAGGCTGGTTCAACATCATCACTCCGCGTCAAGGATCGCTCGCCAAGCTGCGCCGCGAATTGACGGCGCTCAACGGAAAGAATTGGAAGGAGATACTCGCATCATGAGCGCAGGCAGAACCGTCAACACCTTGAGCCAGGAATGGGGCACGCCGGAGAAATATGTTAAGGCGGTCAAGAAGGTCTTCGGGGGAGGCATCGACCTCGATCCTTGCTCAAATGAATACTCCATCGTTGAGGCGGCAGTAGAATACCGGCTGCCCGAACAGGATGGACTCAAGGAGTCATGGGATTTCCCTCGCATCTACGTCAATCCACCCTACGGCATCGACAAAGAACGTGGCACCGCAATCAAGCACTGGCTCTATCGCTGTGCATCAGCGGCCCGTAACCACGACTCCGAAGTGCTGGCGCTCGTTCCGGTGGCGACCAACACTGGCCATTGGAAAAACTACGTTTTTGGTCGCGCTGTGGCGGTTTGCTTTCTCTACGACACTCGGCTGAAATTTTTGGTGGATGGTCGTGACGAGGGTAAAGGGGCTCCCATGTCCTGCGCTATGATTTACTGGGGGAAGAATTACCAGAAATTCTACGACGTTTTCATCCGGCATGGCGCAGTCGTGGATCTACGTCCGCTTTACGGAAAGCAAATCGGCGAAAACGACAGAATAGTCGAACCGGTCCTTTTGTCCGAATTTTGATTCGGCCCCCCGCGGGCGTATTCTTACGCCCCGCATTTTCATTGGCGCGCGGAACGGCCCTGTGCAACGTGCGCCCCATGCTTCGTCGTCTCCTGCCCCTGCTGTTCGCGCTCTCGTTCCTCACCACGCCGCTCGTCCGCGCCGCCGCCCCGGCGCTCGATTTTTACCTGCCCGCCGGCACGACCTACGACCCGCGCGTGCCGACCCCGGAACAGTTCTTCGGTTACCAAGTCGGGGAGTGGCACCTCCGCAGCGAGCAGCTCACCGCCTACCTCCGCGCCGTGGCCGACGCTGCGCCCGAGCGCGTGAAGTTCGAGATCTTCGGCCACTCGCACGAGCGCAAGCCGCTCGTCCTCCTCACGGTCACCGCTCCGGAAAATCACGCGCGCCTCGAGGAGATTCGCACGCAGCACCTCGCGCTGCTCGATCCGGCGAAAAGCGCCGCGCTCGACGTCGCGTCCATGCCTGTCGTCGTCAACCTCGGCTACAGCGTCCACGGCAACGAGCCGAGCGGCGTCAACGCCGTGCCGCTTGTCGTCTATCACCTCGCCGCCGCACAGGACGCCAAGACCCTCGAGCAGCTCCGCCGCGCCGTGATCCTCGTCGAGCCGCTGCGCAACCCCGATGGCTCCGACCGCGCTGCGCAGTGGTTCAACCAGCACAAGTCGCTGAGCTCGTCCTCCGCCGATCCCGCCGACCGTGAGCACAACGAGGCCTGGCCGCGCGGCCGCTTCAACCACTACTGGTTCGACCCGAACCGCGATTGGCTCCCGCTCGTCCATCCCGAGGCGCAGGCCCGCGCCGAGCTCTTCCACCGCTGGCGTCCGAACGTCCTCACCGACCACCACGAGATGGGCACGAACAGCACGTTCTTCTTCCAGCCCGGCGTCCCCTCGCGCAACAACCCCAGCTCGCCGCAGCAGGTCTTCGACCTCACGCACAAGATCGCGGCCTTCCACCAGCGGGCGCTCGATGGAAAGGGCCAGTTCTACTACGCCGAGCAGGGCTTCGACGATTTCTATCCGGGCAAGGGTTCCACCTACCCCGATCTCCACGGCACCGTCGGCATCCTTTTCGAACAGGCCAGCTCGCGTGGCCACGCGCAGGAGAACGAGCACGGCTTGCTGACCTTCCCGATCACGATCCGCAACCAGGTGCTCACCTCCTTCAGTTCGCTTGAGGGCGCCGTCGCCTTGCGCACCGAACTGCTGCAACTGCAGAAGGATTACCCGCGCCTCACTGCCGAGGTCGCGCGCGCCTCGAAGGTGAAGGCCTACGTCTTCGGCGACGACGGCGATCCGGCCCGCGTCTGGGCCTTCCTCGATCTCCTCGCCCGCCACCGCGTCGAGGCGCGTCCGCTCCAGCAGGAGATCACGGCCGAGGGCCACACCTTCCGCCCCGGTTCCGCGTGGGTCGTGCTCGTCGAACAGACGCAGTTCCGCCTCCTCACCGAAATGTTCATCCGCCGCACCCAATTTCAGGACAACGTCTTCTACGACGTCTCCGCGTGGACGCTCCCTCTCGCCTTCAACCTGCCCTTCGCCGAACTCGACTGCGCGCCCGCGACGGGCGAGGTGGTCGGCACGCCGAAGTTCCCCGCCGGTGCCCTCGTCGGTGGTCATGCGGACTATGCGTATCTGTTCAATTGGAACGGCTACTTCGCGCCGCGTGCGCTCCAACGCCTCCACCGCGCCGGCATCACCGTGCGCGCTCTGACCGGTGGCCCGGTGACGGCCATCGCCGCCGACGGCACACGCCACACCTTCCAACCCGGAGCCATTCTTGTCCCGGTCGCGACGCAGGCCGACAAGGCCGCGCTCATCCGCTCGCTCATGGAGACGATCGTGCGCGAGGACGCCGTGACTGTCGTCGGCTGCAACACCGGCCTTACGCCCGCGGGCGTCGATTTCGGCAGCGCGTCCTTCGTCGGGCTGCCCGCGCCTCGGGTCGCGCTGGTTGTCGGCGACGGTGTCGATCCGCAAGATAACGGCGCGGCGTGGCATGTGCTCGACCAGCGCGTCGGCTTGGCGCCCACGCTCCTCGATGTGAGCCAGCTCGGCCGCGCCAACCTCGGCCGTTACACGACGCTCGTGTTCACCGACGGCCGTTATGACGACCTCTCCGCCACCGCGGTCGCCAATGTGAAGGCCTTCGCCCGCGGCGGCGGCACGCTGGTCGTCATCGGCCGCGCTGCGCAATGGGCCGCGAAGAACGAGATCGCCGCGCTTGAGTTCGCCGGCAGTGGCGGTGCGCCCGGCATCGGCGCCGGCCGCAACGCGCCCCCGCCCACCACCGCCGATGGCGAGGCCGGCCACCGTTTTCACTACGCCAGCGCGCCCGACCGCGAGGCGCTCAAGCTGGTCGCCGGCGCCGTGTTTGCCGCGTCCATCGACAACACGCATCCGCTCGGCTACGGGTTCACCAGCGACCGCCTTTCCGTCGTGCGCAAGAGCACGATCCTGATGAAGCCCGCGAAGTCGCCCTACGAGACGCCCGCCGTCTATCCTGCGCAGCCGTTGCAGGCCGGCTTCGCCTCGGAGGCGAACCAAAAGGCGATTGCGAACACGGCGGCGATTGTGGCCCTGCCCACGGGTCGCGGCGTGGTGGTGGCGCTGGCCGACGATCCGAACTTCCGCGGCTTCTGGTTTGGCGGCAACCGCGTGTTCTTCAACGCGGTCTTCATGGGCCGCGCCATCCGTCCCGTCCGCGCCGGCGACGATTTCGAGGAAGACGCGCACGCGCACTGAGGTGCGCGACTAATACCGGCACGCGGGACACCTGCGCTGCTCACCTTCAAGCCGCCCGCGGAAACACGGGCGGCTTTTTCGTGCGCCTGTTGCCGTTGCCTGCGCCCGTAGCAGCCATCGGGCAGGGCCATTTGGACCGCAAAGAACGCGAGTTGCACCGCAAGCCGTGCCGAGTCCGGCCAAGTGGAGTCTGCGACACTCTACGCGAGATATTCAGTATGAGTCCGACGCTCCACTTGGCAGCCCAACCCCACCGCGTGCCTTCGACGGCTGTTTTGCCCAGTTGCGGCAGCGGGAGATCATCGTGACGCCCCCCGTGGAGATTCCGAGCCAACGACGGTCGCCCAGGCAAACGGCGGCGTGGATTAGCTTGGCCGTGGGCTCTATGCTCGCAGTGCTCGCCATTTATTTTGTGCTTTTCCAGCGTGCGTTGCGGGATGACATCGCGCGCCAATTGGACGCGGACTCCGAGCAAAAGGTCCGGCAGATTGTGCTGTGGAGGGCCCGGCACCTTCAAACCATACGCAAAATCGCCGAGACTCCGGTCTTGGCGCAACAGGCCGAGGCCCTTCTGCGGCAACCGCACAGTCCCGCCGCCCGGATCCAATTCCGCGATAAGCTGCGGATTGTCCTGCGAAGCGGCGGCTACGCGGCGGTTGCGATTGCCGACCCGGCCAAAAATATCCTGCTCGAAGAGCCCGAGCGCGATGCCTCGGTCTTCAGCCAGTGGGAGAACCATTTTCCGGCGCTTGCGGCCACGGAACAGGTGCAGCTTTCAAATCTGCAGCGTGAAAATTCCGCAGCGCCGGCACACTTCGTCGCCATCGCTGCGATTCCGGCGGCGGGGGAAGCGCCTGTGGTGCAGGACACGCCTCGAGGCACCTTGATGGCGGCGATTCGCGCCGACGAATTCATTCAGCAACTTTTCTTGGATGAATTGCCGCTGCATGGGCAAACGGGAGAGTGGCAGCTGGCTCAACGTGAGGGCGATGCCGTGCAATTCCTCACTCCCTCACGCTTGGTTGCCGGCGGCAGCGTCATCGAAAACTTCCCTTTAAATTCCGACGTTGCGGCCGCCCGGGCCATCCGAGGTGAACGCGGGGTGGTCGAGGCGGTTGATTACCGTGGGGTGCCAATATTGGCGGCGCTGCGAGACGTGCCCGGCACACCGTGGATCTTGGTCTCCAAGGTTGATCGCGAGGAAGCCTACACCGGGTTGCAGGAAAAATTGTGGGGCAGCCTTGCTCTGGCGGCGCTGGGCATGGCGCTGCTTGGTCTGATAGCAGCCTATTTTTTCCGGACCCGTCGCGTGCACGCGGCGGAGCAGCATGCCGATCAGCTCAGGCGGGCTAACCAGCTCTATGCGACCTTGGCGCAGTCGAACTTTGATGCGATTCATTCCGCGACACGCCAGGAATTGAGTGAACGGCTTTGTGAGTCCTTGGTCGCGAATGCGGGGATGCGGCTGGCTTGGGTTGGCTGGGTCGATGCCGAGTCCAAGCTGGTCGTGCTGGAGGCTGCGTCGGGACAGGCAAAGGCCTATGCCGAGGGGCTGAAGATTTCCGTGGACCCCGCACTGCCCATAGCCCGCGGGCCGGCCGGCCGGGCCCTCACGGAAAACCAGATTCAGATCAGTCAGGATTTGGAGTCCGACCCCACCGCTCAGCCGTGGCTGGAGCGCATGAAGCAGTGGAATCTCCATGCTTGCGCGGCCATCCCCTTGGAAGATGCCGGCGGGGCCCGAGGCGTCTTGGCGCTCTACAGTGACGAGCGAAACTACTTCATTCCGCAGGTCAGGATTCTGATCAGCCGGCTCGCGCGCGATTACAACCACGCCTTGGAGTTGTTCGCGACCCGCGACTTGATTTCTCGCCAAGCCAAAGAGCTCAAGGAGGATGAGCAACGGCTGCAGCTTGCCCTGTCAGCCTCGCAGCAGGGCGTCTATGATCTGAACCTCCAGACCGGCGTGGCCTCCGTCTCCCTAGGGTATGCCACGATGTTGGGCTACGACCCGGCGGACTTTCGCGAGGACCGTGTAACCTGGCAGAGCCGGATACACCCGGAGGATGCCGAAGCGGCGGCGGCGGCGTTGCAGGATTATCTGTCGGGCCTGCGGCCCGACTACCGGAGCGAATTCCGGCTGCGCACGAAGGACGGACAGTGGAAATGGATTCTTTCGTCCGGGAAAATCGTGGAGCGCGATGCGGAGGGTCGTCCGCTGCGGATGATCGGCACGCACACCGACGTGACGCTGCGTCGGCAGAGCGAGCTGGAGCTGAGGTTCGAGGCCCGCCGGACGCAGGCCCTGTTGGATCTGCCGAAACTGGCCGATGACTGCGATGAGCTCACCTTCCTGCAGCGCGGTTTGGCGATGGCCGAGGAATTGACCGCGAGCTGCATCTCGTTCGCGCATTTCGTCAATCCCGACCAAGAGACGATCGAACTGGCCGCCTGGTCGAAAAACACTCTCGAGAAATACTGCCACGCGAGTTTCAGCCGGCACTATCCGCTCAAGGAGGCGGGCATCTGGGCGGACGCCATGCGGCAGCGGCAGGCGGTCGTCTTCAACGACTACGCCTCCTATCCCCACAAGCACGGTCTCCCGCAGGGGCACTCGCCCTTGGTGCGACTCATCACGGTGCCGGTCATGGAGGGTGATAAGTTCGTGATGATGGCCGGAGTCGGAAACAGCGCCTCAGACTATCAGGAGCGCGACGTCGAGACTCTGCGGCTTCTCACCGAGGCGATGTGGCGAACGGTCCAGCGGCGCCGCTCGCTCGCGGCCCTGCAGGAAAGCGAGCAGCGTTGGCAATTTGCCCTCGAGGGCTCCGGTGCAGGTGTGTGGGATTGGAACCTCGAGACGAACAAGGTCCATTACTCGGACCAACTGCAGCACATGCTCGGTTACAAGCCCGGTAAACTGCGATCCGAGCCCGGCGAATGGGGAAACCGGATTCATCCCGACGACATCGGCCCGGTCCGGCGCGCGCTCAGCGATTACTTGGAGGGCCGGGTGTCTCGCTATGTCTCGGAGCACCGCCTGCGCCAGCAATCGGGGGAATACATCTGGGTCCGCGGCCTTGGCAAAGTAATGGAGCGCGATGCGAACGGGAAAGCCCTGCGCCTGATCGGCACCCACACCGACATCACGGAGCGCAGAAATGCGGAGGAGGCCGTGCGCCAAAGCGAGGGCAAGCTCAGCCAACTCTTCCAGCACTTGGATGCCGGCGTGGTGGTCCACGGGGCGAACACCGAGATTCTCTTCGTCAACCCGCGAGCCAGTGAACTCCTCGGCATTTCGATCGAGGACTTGCTCGACCGTGAAGCGAGCCATCCAGTCTGGCGCTTTTTCCACGAGGACTACACGGCCATGCCGCAGAAGGACTTCCCGGTCAGCCGGGTCTTCAGCACGAAGAAACCCCTGCGCAACTACGTCGTGGGTGTCCTCCGCCCCTCCGGAACCTTGACATGGGTTCTCGTCAACGCCTACCCCCAATTCGCGGCCGATGGCGAGATTGCCCAAGTCGTCGTCCTGATTGTCGATATCACGGAGCGGCGGCGCCAAGAGCAGTTCATCCGCGAGCGCGAAGTGCGCTGGCAAGAGACTCTGCTGATGGCGATGGACGGCTACGTGGAGCTCAGCGCCGGCGGGCGGCTCCTCGAGGTGAACCGGGCCTACGAACACATCAGCGGCTACTCCGCCGCCGAGCTGTGCGAGCGCCATGTGTGGGAGATCGAGGTCGACTACGACCGTGCGGCCTTCCTCCGGACGGTCGACCAGTTGCGGCAGAATGGCAGCATGCGGATCCGCTCCCGTCACCGGCGCAAGGATGGCTCCGTCCGCCTCGTCGAAGTGAGCCTGACCTACTCCGACCGCCTCGGCGGGCGCATCGGCTCATTCATCCGCGACATCACCGAGCAGCAGGCGGCGCTCGAGCAACTGCGCGTGCAAAGCGCCGCCCTCGAAGCGGCGGCGAACACCATCGTCATCACCGATGTCTCGGGTCGCATTGAGTGGGTGAATGAAGCCTTCACTCGATCCACGGGCTACTCGCGGGAGGAGGCGGTGGGACAGAACCCTCGCGTGCTCAAATCCAGCCGACACACGCCGGAGTTCTATGCCCAGATGTGGCAGACCATTCTCGCGGGAAATGTGTGGCAGGGCGAACTCTCCAATGTCCGCAAGGATGGCTCACCGCTGGAAGAGGCGGCCATCATCACCCCCGTCCGGGCCTCGGGTGGAGCGATCACGCACTTTGTCGCCATCAAGCAGGACATCAGCGAGCGCAAGCGCATGGAGAAACAGCTGCTGCGCTCCCAGCGCATGGAAGGCATCGGGCTCCTGGCGAGCGGCATCGCACACGACCTAAACAATGTGCTCGCGCCCATCCTGCTCGGGGTGGAGCTGATGAGGCAGCGCCACAAGGAAGCCGCAGACAAGCGCACGATCGATCTCATCGAGTCGTCCGCGCGTCGCGGCGCCGGCGTGGTCAAGCAAGTGCTGACGTTTGCGCGTGGCATCGATGGCGAGCGGATTCCGATCCGGCTGCGCGACCTGATGCGTGAAGTCGCGACGATCATCGAGGAGACGTTCCCGCGGAACATTCATGTCCGCCGCGAGGTCCCGGCAGCTCTCCCCGGGGTGTTGGGGGATGTGACGCAGTTGCACCAAGTCTTGCTCAATCTCGCGGTCAACGCCCGCGATGCCATGCCCGACGGGGGCACGCTCACGCTTCGCCTGGAAAAGGTGGAAGTGCCGTCCATGACGTTTGTCCACAGCGGTGAATTGGCACCCGGGTCCTATGCGGTGTTGGCGGTGGAAGACACGGGTCATGGAATGACCCCGGAGCTGAAGCAGAAGATCTTCGAGCCGTTCTTCACCACGAAAGCTCAAGGAAAGGGCACTGGCTTGGGGCTGCCGACCGTGCTCGGGATTGTGCGCAGCCACGGGGGTGCCATCGATCTCCGGTCCGATCCCGGCCGCGGGTCCGAATTTCGCATTTATCTGCCAGCCTTGCCTGCGGATCCCTCCGCGATCGGGGAGGCGGTGGAAGAGGTGGCCTTGGAGGCGCAGGGACGCACCATTCTCGTGGTCGATGACGAAGCTGGCATTCGCGAAATCGCCGGGCTCGTGCTCCAGCAAGCCGGATTCACGGTCATCAATGCGACGGATGGCCAGGAGGCTTTGCGCCTCTTCCATCAAGACCCTGCCGGAATTGATGCCGTGTTGATCGACATCATGATGCCACTGATGTCGGGTGACCGGGCCGCCCAGGAGATGTGGAAAGTGAAACCCGACCTCCCCGTCCTTTTCATGTCTGGATTGATGGAGCACGACACGGTTCAGGCGTCGCTGAAGGATGTCGCCCGGCAGGATATCACGCTGGTCCGAAAACCGTTCAGCGGCTCGGACTTGATCCAAAATTTGGCGCGGATTTTAGGACGCCGTCATCCATAGCTCTCGCTCTGGCGCTGGCACTTTAACCGCGAAGCGGTTCCCCGGCGCCCTTCGCCTACTTCAACCGGTCGAGCACGCCGCGGTAGCTCGGGCCGATGGGGAGTGCCGTGCCGTCATCCAGTTCCATGCCCTGACTGCGCGCGAGCATCGGGATCACCCGGCGGACGCGCTTCATGTTCACGATGGTGGATTTGTGGATGCGCACGAAAATCTCCGGGTCGAGCAGCTCCTCGACTTTCGTCAGCGTCAGCCGCACGAGCACGCCGCGCTCCTTGAGGTGAATCTTCACGAAGTCGCCCTGGCCCTCCACCCAGCGGATGTCGGCTTGGTTGAGGAAGTGGAGCTGGCCGTCGGTTTTGACGACAAGACGCGTGAAATCCTGTCCGGCGGCGGGGCGCGCACGGGTGGCGGCAGGAAGCGCCTGATGCTGCAGGTGTTCGAGGAGCGCGTGGAGCGCCTTTTCGGTGGCACCGAGTGAGCCGCTGCGGATCCGGCGGCGGGCGCGGTCGAGCGCGATGCGGAAGCGGTCGTCGCCGAACGGCTTCAGCAGGTAATCGAGCGCGTGCAGTTCGAAGGCGCGGAGCGCATGCTCGTCGTAGGCGGTGACGAAGATGAAGTCGGGTCGTTGCGCGGGCTTGAGCCGCTCAAGCACCTCGAGGCCGGTGAGCAGCGGCATCTGGATGTCGAGGAACACCAGCTGGGGCTGGAGTTCGCCGATGAGTTCGAGGGCGCGTTCCCCGTCGGCGGCTTCGCCGACGATCTCGATGTCGGCTTCCTGCTCGAGGAGGAGGCGGAGGGTGCGGCGGGCGGGACGTTCGTCGTCCACGATGAGGGTGCGGATCTTTTCCATGGCTTAGGTGGCCGCGGGGGCGGCGGAATGCGCCGACCACGGGAGCTCGAGAGTGACGGTGGAGCCGGTCTCGCCGCCGAGCTGGCAGTCGAGGCGATGACGATCGGGGTAAGTGCGTTCGAGGCGGGCGCGAGTCGCTTGCAGACCGATGCCGTGGTTGTCGTGGGCGTCGGAACGGCGTCCGCCCTCGGCGGGATCGTTGAACACGGCGAGTTGCAGGCGGTCCGCGCCGAGGCGGCGGGCGGAGAGACGGAGGCGGCCGGCGCTGCGGCGCTGGGCGATGCCGTGCTTGATGGCGTTTTCCACGAGCGGCTGGAGGATGAGCGTAGGCACGCTGGCGTCGAGGCAGTCCTCCCCGACGTCGAACTCCACTAAGAGGCGTTCCTCGAAGCGGAGTTTTTCCACGGCGAGGTAGCACTGGAGATAATCAAGCTCGCGGCGCAGCTCGATTTCCTGGCGGCCGCCGTTGGCCATGAGCTGGCGCAGCAGACCGGAGAGGAGCGCGATGGCCTCGATGGCCTTGGCCGTGGCCCCCTCGCGCATGAGCGAGGAGATGGCGTTGAGGGAATTGAAGAGGAAGTGCGGCTGCACCTGCTGCTTGAGGGCGGCGAGTTCGGCCTGCGCCAGCTGGGTGCGGAGTTGCTCCTCGCGCAGGGCGGTGCGCCGCTTCTGCTCGTTGAGGTCCACGACGTAACCCGCCGCGAGCACGAGCCAGTAGAGATAGAAGTCGATCAGCGAGCGCGGGCCGACCATCGTCAGGATGGCGTCGAGCCCGTAGGCCTTCAGGTCGAAGATGCCGTAGGTGACGTTGAGCAGCCACATGCGCACGATATTGCACCAGGCGAGCAAGGTGACGGCGGCGAGCAGGTGGAGCGCGAAACCCACGACGGCACCGTGTCGGCGGGCGAACTCGCGCCGGAGGAGGAACACGATTGGCGTGAGCAAGGCCCACAGCCAGGCGCGATACATCTGCGAGATCCAGATCTGGCCGTGCGTGTAGAGGTCGTCGGGAATCTTCGCCAGACTGATGTAGGTCTGGATCGCCAGCAGGACGCCGACCGCCGACCACGCGCCCGCGATCAGCAACCAGTGGCGGCGTAGGTTCGGCGACATGGGTGGGAGGGTTAACCGCTCCGCCCCGGCGAAGGCAAGCATCGGGGCGGGCGGGCGCGGAAGCGCGGGTGAGCACCTCAAGAGTCAGCTCAAACGCCGGTCGCTGACCGGCCCGGCTTCAATCGCCCCAGCACATGCCGAGGGCGCGGCCGGTGCGGATGAGATCGCCGTCGGGCGGGACGGTGCGGAGCTTGCCCACGGCTTCGGCGATCGGGATGTCGACGATGTCCGGCTCGGCGAGCGCGACCATGCGGCCGTATTTCTGCTCGTCGATCAGGCGGACGGCGCTGGCGCCGAAGCGCGTGCAAAGGAGACGGTCGCGCGTCGTGGGCACACCGCCGCGCTGGAGGTGACCAAGGACGCAGTTGCGCACTTCCTTGCCGGTGCGGCGGGAGATTTCGTCGGCGACGATGGCGGAGATGCCGCCGAGCCGCGCCTCGCGGTCGGCCTCGGGCGAGCCCGTCTTGGTGATGAAATCACCGCCACTGAGACGCGCGCCTTCGGCGACGACGACCATGGTGAAGTGTTTTCCCTCGGCCTCGCGCTCGATGATCTTGCGGACGATGCTCTCGTAGGTGAACGGGATTTCCGGGATGAGCACGACGCTGGCGCCGCCGGCGATGCCGGAGTGCGCGGCGATCCAGCCGGCGTAGCGGCCCATCATCTCGACCACCATGACGCGGTTGTGGCTCTGCGCGTGGGTGCGGAGGCGGTCGATGGCGTCGGTGGCGAACGAGACGGCGCTGTCGAAGCCGAAGGTGACGTTCGTGCCGTCGATGTCGTTGTCGATGGTCTTGGGCACCCCGACGATGGGGATGCCGGCCTGCATGCATTGCAGACCGATGGAGAGGGAACCGTCGCCGCCGACGACCACGAGGGCGCGCAGACCGAGGGCCTCGAAATTGCGGCGGGCCTCGGCGAGGACGGCGGGATCGATCGCCTTGGTCTCGCTGTGGCCGACCTTGGCGGCGAAGCGGCCTTTGTTGGAGGTGCCGAGCACGGTGCCGCCGAGGTAGAGGAGACCGTCCATCTCCTGGTAGTTCATCGGGCGGGCTTGGACGGGCGAGAGGAGGCCGTCGAAGCCGCCGTAGATGCCGAGGGTTTCCCAGCCGCGGCGGTCCGCGGCCTTGACGACGGCGTAGATGACGGCGTTGAGGCCGGGGCAATCCCCGCCGCCGGTGACGATTCCGATGCGCTCTTTCATACGTGATGGTGGCCCTGCGGAAGGCAGGAAGGCGGATTCAATCGGACCGGGAAGGCCGCTCAACCCCCAACTTCGTCAAACTTGCGCGTCACTGGCGGAACGCTGCGCAGGAATTGTCGCGCGCTCGCGAACTGAAATGACACGGCATCAAGCCATTACCAGATGCCTGGTGTCAGCGCGCCCACGGTCACCCGTTCGGGCGAGGCGAGGCGGTTTAAAATGGTGGAGGTGAGGGGAGTTGAACCCCTGT
>CAYYVB010000022.1:0-4634 GCA_964475035.1 uncultured Opitutaceae bacterium
AGGCCGTCCTCACCCCCGATGGACTCAGCAATCTCCTGAAGTATGCGCTCGGCCTGAATCCCCGCGTGCCCGCCGCGAGCGGCCTGCCCGAGGCCGGCGCCACGACGACGCACTGGACCTACACGTTCACCCGACCCGTCGACCGCGCCGATCTGGTCTATCAGGTCCAAGCCTCAAGCAATCTGACGAACTGGACCAGCCTTGTCCCGACGGTAGATCTGGTTTCGTCTCAGGACGGTTGGCAGACTTGGCGGGCGCAATACCCGCGCAGCGGAGCCTCCACCCTGTTCTTCCGCCTTCGCGTGACTCGTCCTTGATCGACCAAGGCCGGCCCAGACCAGCGTTGACTCTGCCGTTCGCCGGCCAAAGGTCCGTCCTTGGTCATCGGGGTGTAGCTTAGCCTGGTAGAGCGCCTGGTTTGGGACCAGGAGGTCGTAGGTTCGAATCCTATCGCCCCGACCATCCTTCGCTCCTGTGGAGCTACGGTGGAATTCGGGAACAATGTTCCTAAAACCGCCAAAAGTTCCTAAAGCTGGCTCTAGGTTCCTAAACCTCCGTCTTAGGAACTTAAGCGCCGCATTCTTTTCGCCGCCCTGAGATAAGGGGTATCTAGACCTGCCCTACTTGGAGCGCCCCGCAAAAACGATTCTTTCCCCTCTGGCCGCCATCGCGAGGCCAATGGCTTTGGGAATTGGTGAATACGGTTACCATAACAGAGTGCGTGCATACCCCTCACGCGCGCCAATGCGGGAGCTGACTCGCCTGTGGAATCGTGCCTAGGGAGTCAGCCAGGGCCGTATTGGGCCTAGGGGTGATCGGGCAACCGGGGGAACTCAGGTTGTGTCCTGTTTGAGCCAACCGACTACGGTGCCTATCCAATCAGGACTCTGCGTGCTTACAATAGTCAGAGTCGGTCGAACTCCGGCTATGTCTTCCGGGGCGGAGCTGGAATGCGCAGCAAGAACAACCAGCACCCCTTTCGTTGTTTCCCAAAGCAAGTCCACGATGTCATCGGAACCAGGGAATTTAGCTCCCACCCGCGGTAAGGGTAACCCGTCCGCGACCAGTATCCGCAGCAATGGATGTAGTTCCTCCGCGATCAACCCTTCCTGCACAGTGTCGGCCAATGCCTCGAGTGCTCCCCTTCGATGGGGCGCAGCCTTCTTCGCCGCTTGTTTGATCTTTGGAAGTAATTGACGGGTTTGAACGCTGAGTTTCCTCGAGAGCGATACGCTTCCATCCTTTGAGCCCGGGATGGAGTCCGCCGCGAAAAGCACCGGAGGCAAAGGCGGAGGGGGCGCCGTCCAACCCCGTTGGTCAATAAGGCAGGAAAGCATCTCAGCTGCGCCTAACCGATCGGGCCGGGAATCAGGGGATTCACTTCCAGGGCCAAAAATCAGGATGCAGTTAAGGCAACCGTGCTTGCAGGATGCGTTGTGCTCCTTGTCGCCAACCAACAGCTCGCGCGCCTTCTTCAGCCACACATCTCCCAGATTCAAGAGTTCCCGCACATGTCCGCATCCACCCGGGGTGTTGTCATAGATCACGGTCCCCAACCCCGCGCCACGGTCGCCGACCGGTATGTCCGTCATTACGCCGAGTTCGCGCACATCGAGATCCAGCACCCGGGCCCCGCTCAGCAGCAATGCGGCGGCCAGGGCCTCGTGGATCTCGCGATGGTTCGACGCGCTGAAGTGCAGCCAGTGACTCCAGTCTACGAGCAGGATATCAGTGGTATAGCGGGCGGCCAAAGTCTGGTTCCGTAACACGGGAGCCTGTCCCTCGGGCCAGCACCAGCGATTGGCTTTCTCCGAAAACAACGAGGCGTGCCGCTCGAATCCCGTCGGAAGCTGCATTTGCCCCTGGCCTCGATCTGTTTCACTCTCGGCGTAGCCGCACTTGGTGCAGAGGGCAAATCCCCTGGATCTACTTCCGGCATTGGTAACAAGGATCTCCCCGTCCTGACGATACCGGGCAAAGAGCTGGGAGACCCCAGCAAAGTCACCCTTTTCCATGAGGCCACCAGCCTCGCCACGAAACGCGAGGGTCTGCCGGTTCACTTGGCCGACCACTTCAGCATCATAGCGAAAGCGAGGCGGATCCCATGCGGCAGTCGTGTAACCGTGCTTCGGAATGAGAATGGGTTCCTTGGGCGGCAGTATGGGCTGGGTGCAGAGTGGACAGTCTTCCAGATCCTTACTGATGCTGTAGCAGCGATGGTTGTTTGCACATTGACCGGTGACACCACGCAGGCCGAAGCCGTTGTCGATATCACTCCCGGTCCAGTGTTTTAGCAGGCCACGCGACGTGACCATTCGCCCGCCTGCCATGAGGCGGGAGCCGGGCACGTATTCGCGCAGGGCCAGTAGGCCGCTACGCTCCAGTCGAAGCTGATCCTCCTCGCGAACCGGACCCTTGTTTTGGCCGTCACTCGCCGCCACGACCCGAAGCCTGCTCAGGCCGATGGGGAATCCATAGCGTGGCAGCACTTGCAGGTCCGCCAGGGTTTCAATCACCGTTACATCGGCCAGCGTGTTCAGTTGATAATACAGGGCATTGGCTTGTCGCTGGTCCCCCGAGCCCGATGCGTCGAGTGCTCTCCAGGCCTTAATAAGGAGATCGTAATCACTCCTCCAACGCGCGATTCCTTTTTCAAACTCATCGGCGGCGAACAACAGCAACTCTTTGGGTGAGCCCGGGTATACCTTTGGCGGACAGCCTTCCCGAAGGATGTCGAGGACCTGCTTCCATTCATCCAGCTCTAAGCGTTCCGATTCCAGCCGCAGAAAAGCAAGGAAGTGTTGGTCCAATCCTGCGCTTTTCGGGAGATCGCCGCCCCAGGTCTTGCGCACATGCGGCTCAATACTCGGCGCGGGTGGTAGGTCGGGCTTGGGCGCACCTGGTGCCCAGTAAGGAACCTTGGGGATGCCGCAAAATGTTCCCATGGAACCATAGGCTCGCATCGCCCCGACATGCCGACCCGGCGGCAATACCTTGCGGAAAAACATGCCCAGCAGAGTGGCATGCCAGTGACGCTGCACGATCCGTTCGCGATCCAAGAACACCGTGGGCCGACGCAGGTCGCTGCTGAGAAACGTGTCGAAATGGTGAAACACCTCCTGTTCGTATGGATAGGGGCGCACAAACCCCACCACCGCTGAAGAGCCGTCGGCCCGTCGGCCCGCCCGGCCCGCCCGTTGGAGATAGTTTGCTTTCCCAGGCGGTAGATTGGCCATCAACACGGCATGCAGTCCACCGATGTCTATGCCCAGTTCGAGCGTAGTGGTCGAACTGAGCACGTTGCGCAGGCCCGCCTTAAAAAGGTCCTGCAACCGGCGGTTCTCCTTGGGCGAGAGCTGGGCGCTGTGTTCCTCACCCCAAAGACCGATGGAAAACACTTCCGATTTTTGAATCTCCTGTCGCAGACGACCAATGCGGAGGTCTCCATCGAGCTTATCGGGTCGTATCTCCTCAAGTTGAAGTGCCACCGTTGCAGGTGCGTCTCCCTCGACCGCGCGGGGCCAAACTTGGCCGGTCTTCTTGCATCGGAATAGTTGCGCCGGTGAGCGCAAGGCCAGTTTGGAGAAATCTATGCGAAGAGCCGCCGTGTTGCCCGCCGAGGATTCGCGCTGTCCCGACCTGAGCCACGACCACCCGTTAGGTTGCTCGGCCGACATGCCCAGCAATTGGTCGAACAATTCTTGGAACACGTCGGCGACGATAGATTCGCCCACATCCCAGCCCAGAGGCGGATCCTCTACTTCACGCAGGACACGCCAAACAAACGCGTTCCGGCGATGTTCCCTTGTCTTGCCCCTGAGGGCGATCAACCCAGAACCGAATATCTCGTCCAACGAGACCCATTTCCCGATGATCTGATAATCCGCGTCTGAGTAGTTTTCGTCCCACTCATCGTTACCCAAGGTTACCGCGCCATCTGTTCGCAGTGAATCCAGCAATGAGGCAACGAGCCCCGGCCAGACCTTGTCCAGTCGTTCACGGATAGCGGCGGGCACGCGGCCCAGCAAGGAATCGGGAGGTCTCAGCTTTTCGATGTCTGGGTAGACGACTTCAATTAAACCCAGCGTTTCAAGGGAGACGTTGGGCCAGGACGGTCGGCGGGCAAGCTCCCGACTGATCCATCGACTCGTCTGTTCGCCCATCAACTTGATATGCTCTTCCCATTTTTTCTGCGACCAACTATCCGCCCGGTGCTCTTGGGCCGCCTCGGGATCCATCAGCTCCCCCACTTCCGGTGCCGATTTTAGTTTATTGGACCATTCGCCGACTGAGCCACCAGACTCGATTTGGCTGAGCGCCGCTTCGCCCTGTTTGATATCTGTTTCAAGCCGGGCCCGGAGGGCGGAACTTGGTGCTGCATCCAGCTTTGTCTTGGCCGCCGCGATTTGCTCGCGCAGATAGTTGATTGTCTCCGGATCCCTCTCCGGCGCATTACGCACGATCGCAGCCCGCACCACCTGGATGGCGTGCTGGCGGGTCAGACTGGGGCCGAGGCGTGCGGCGGCGGATCGACTATCGCTGAAAACCAACAGCCGCCGGCCACGCGCTGGAAGCCACGCCCGGTCATCCCCGGCCTTCTCCGGCATTCCAGCCAAAACTGTTTCAGCCAAGAT
>CAYYVB010000022.1:4644-17259 GCA_964475035.1 uncultured Opitutaceae bacterium
AGATTGTAGGACGAGGCGAAGGGACGCACCTCGGCCGCGATATCGGAACCGCA
Organism: uncultured Opitutaceae bacterium; assembly: GCA_964475035.1. GTDB lineage: Bacteria > Verrucomicrobiota > Verrucomicrobiia > Opitutales > Opitutaceae > Didemnitutus. The sequence goes on from CAYYVB010000022.1 coordinate 4,698, forward strand.
ACCGGGGCACTCGTTTCTGTCCGGCTGGATCAGCGCCACGCCCGTAACCCCGTCCCCGGTAATCCTACCCTCGGTCGGCACAAAGACCACTTGTGTTCCCTGGTGTGGCTGGATTTGCCCTGGCAGGCAGTAAGTCTTGAGGATTTCGTCGGGAGCTGGACGGCGATGCGGGGCGATGGCGCGTATCTGTCCCTGACTCTCCGCCCCTTGGAAAAACACCTCTCCACATTGCTGGCATCGGGCGAGGCTTAACCCATAAACACCGGTTTCCGCACATCGGTCCTTGTGCTCCGCCAAGAGCGTAAAACCACGCTCGACCCACGGGATGCCCCGTTCGCGTTTGGTCGGGTCGAAGAACACGGTCACGCCCTGCACGCTCCTCACCAGAAAATGCACGCGATTGGGCAGCAGCGGATAATCGCGAGCCGAGATTCGGGCTGAAGCGCCGAGTTGCAGGAGGCGCCGCGTGGCCTCTTCGGTCTCTTCGCTCCGCACATTCCAAATCGCCTCTGCCATTGCGCCCAGAGAGAGCCGTCGACGTTCCCACAACACTGACTCTAAGCGATGAATCAGCGGACTTTCGCCAAGCGCATCCCGAAGCAATCGGGCGGGAAAGCCTTCGCATCGTTGCCGGTGGTGAAGGACCCGAGATTCAGCGACAATGGTCGTCAAACAGCGCATCCATTCCGCCAACTCCTTCTCATCTGCATGCCGCAGCTCGCTGTTGCCCTCCTTGTCCATGTGGACCAAACCCTCCTCCGGCCAGGGCAGGGCATTTACCGTGGCGGCGTCGGGTGCCTGGGGCGGGGGCTGAGCCGCCGGCAATTTGGTGCGGCGCGTTTGACCCTCGATCAGGACAATCTGGTCTTTGGGTTTGGAAAACAGCTTGGGGATGAACTCTCCCAGATATTTGGGCTCGATCGTGGCGGAAGTCGCGAATTGCACCACGTCTGATGGCGTGCGGTTACACCGCATCAGGAGGCGGCGTTGGAGCAGCGTGATCTCGGCCGCGAGGGTTCCGGTATAAAGGTGGGCCTCGTCGAGCACCAACGTCCGCAGATTCCGACCGAAAAACACCGCGTCCTGCGGACGGCAGAGCATGTATTCCAGCATCGAGTAATTCGTGACGAGAATGCGAGGCACGGGGCCCCGTTTAGCTTCGAGTGGATGGCCATTGGCATCTTCTTCCCCGCGCGCATGCTGCCGACTGCGGAAGCGGCACGCATCCCACTTCGGGACACCGGCGCGGTTCGCTGCCTTGATGGACTCCGAGGTTTCACTGGTGAAGTGAAAGAGGGTCACAAGTTCCTGTCCTTGTAGCCATTGGTATAGCCGATCAACCTGGTCGTTCACCAGGGCGTTCATAGGATAGAGGATAATGGCGGACACGCCTTCCCCATCCTTCGCCTCGTGGCGAAACAGGTCATTCAATAGCGGGAACAGAAAGCTCTCGGTTTTGCCGGCACCGGTGCCGGCGGTCACCGCGATGGCAGGTTTGGCGGGCTTGCTGTAGCCGGCATATCCCGCGCGCAGACTCGCCGCCTGGTGGAAATATAGCGGCAGGTCGGCTGGAAACACCTGGTTCTTGACCAGGATATTCTTGAATGCGGGTGCAATGACGCCCTCCTGCTCCAGGCTGGAGAGCGTATCGGTGGAGCTCTCCGGGGGGAAGGCACTCTCCACCCACAAGTCGCTCAAAAGGCCGCCAACCTTGCCGTCACCACTCCAAGCAGCGCGCAGACTGCCAATCAACCCGGCATCACGGACGAAAAGATCGCTGGCGTTGAACTCCACCATGCGCTGCCGCACGGACTGCGCGAGCTTCACGGCGTTGAGTTGGGCATCGGGCATTGGGGGCTTTACAGTCGGTTAAGGAAGGCGCGCGTCAGGAGGGCGCGGAATGGTAGCAGATGTTGCAGAGCGCGCACATTAGTTTCCCAATTGGCCACAGTCCGGCGCTGGAGGTGGATGCGGATGAAGTTCTCATCCGCCCGGATTGCCTGGCTCACTTGTTGCAGAAGCTGCTCTTCGGACATCCCGCCGAGCAGTTGATCACGCAGGTTTGGCAGCAATCTATGGGCACCGATCCCCTTGGGGAAGTAGGGTTCGTTGCTTGTCAGCCATTTCATTACCACATCGCTCGCCAGTCGGGGCGAAAGGCGGCCAAGTTCCATGGCCACGCGCAACAGGGCGGCCGCTGGATTCGCCAGCGGATCCTCGCTGCCATACGTCTCGACCAATGTGGTTACCGTATCATCATCCAGTTCGAGCGGATTAAGACGCACCAACTCGGCAAAGGCGTAGGCCGCGGCATCATCGAGGCCGGGGCTCTTCAGTTCCACACCGTCGAGTGACACTGGCTGCTCCTCCATCCACGCTGCGACAAAGGCCGTCAGGTTGCTCAACACCAATGCCCGGGAGCCCTTGGCGTAGGACTCGCTCAGCAGCGGAAACTTGAAGATACGCATCAGGCGGGCAACGCGTATAGCTTGCTCGGGCCGAGCGGTAATGGTTTCACTCAGCCGACCCGCCTCGTTGTGGTTCCAGATAGAGCCGAGCCTGACCCCTCGGTAGAAAAGACCCACCGCCACATGGTTCGCGAGCGGGGCCTCGGCGGGCAGCAACAGGCGGTGGTTCCTGGTGCCCTCGGCGACGATGCAGGGTTGCGCCGACAGGGAAAGATCCGCCGTGACTATCAGCACTTGATGCTCAGATCCGGGATAAATCGGCTGGCGTAGTTCGAGGGCGGGTTGCTCGCCCTCAACGATGCGAAGCAGATTGGCCATTCCGGTGTCGAACACGGCTTCCGCAACCTCCAACACCGGCAGGTGGGCGTTGAAGCCGTTGTGCTTAACTACCAGCGGTTGGCCGAAGCCATGCAACTGTCCGAGGGACGCGGGCTTTTGCCCCAAGCGGCGATGAAAGAAAGCTCCCTCCATCAGCACATGCTGCCGGTAATAGTCAGTTAATGCCTGGGGGGACGAAGCGCCATCGGTGGCCGGCAAGCGAAACAGAAACCGGTCATGCTGACCGCAGAAGGTGTAGAGTGGTTTGTCGGGGTCGAAGACGGTGAACTCCTGTTCGCCTCGCTTCCGCCACAGCACGCATTTCCCCGGGATCACCAAGTGGCAGCTCTTTCGCACCGGGCGTCCCTGAAAACGCAGGTGTAGGACAATACGCACATCGTGAGCATGATCGTCGGGCGTGATGGCAAAGGTGTCGCTCTGGAGCACACCATTCCCGGCATCTGAAAAATCCAGGTTGCGGAAGTCCTTCTGCGCCCGGCGTAGCTCCCAGCCGTCCGGCATCAGGAGGCGGGCGTAAGCCGCCCCGGCGTGCCCATCATCAAAGTAGTTCCCCCAACTAAGCTTCACCCGTGAGCTGTCGATCGCCTGCCGTGGGACAATGCTCCACTCCCATAGCACCTCATCCTCCAGCGTCACGCGCACCGCCCCGATGGTGTAGGGCGGAAGAGCCACCGCCTTGAAGCCGGTTCCGGCGATTGGTTGGACGGCAATCGGCTCAGGAACAACTTCGAGGTCCTCCGACAGGAGCAACACGTAGCTGTGGTTCTGCACCAAACGGACGCCATCGGCGTCCGCAACGCGTTGGCCGGTCGTGGCGTCATAGAGCGTGGCCTCGGCACCAAGCTCTGAAACCTCGATGTCCTGCGTGGCCACGATCTCACCCGTGGGGCTTACCATCTCGACGTGCAGGCACCCGGCGACGAACGGCAGCCGTAACTCACTGGCGCCATCGGCATGGTAGCTGCCATCGGGCTGGCGCAACAGACGCCCGACGGTTACCCCAGATGAAGCTGGCGATTTGAGAGTGGGTTTCGGCGGTCATGTGGATCGGCGGGTCAGCCTTTGGGGGCGGGATCGGCGCTGACGAATCTAATCCCAGCCACCAGCCTACCTGCGACTCGATGGATCCTCTTCAGTGATGCCACGTCGATCTCGTAGACGGTGCGGCGAAAGTCCACGTTGCCGCCAGCCGGCTCGATTGTGACCTCGCGGGACTCCTCAGGCCGAATTTTGATGATCACGAACTCTGGGGTGCCGCCGCGGTTTATCATGCAGTATGGTCCATCGTGAATCGTCGCTGCTGTATCAATCAGACCCAAATCACCATCGCGGAAACGAGGCGCGAGATCGGCTCCGACAATCTTGGCGGCTGAAATGCGACTGGGATCGCAACCAACTGGAAGAATCGCCTCCAACTCCGCCCTCTGTAGCACGCAGGCACAACGTGGTTCGCCAACCAGCGGGATGCTCATGAAGGGCGCCCAGTCATTGAGGGCGCGAACGAACGCCTGCAGCTCTGGCGAGCCAACCAAACGCAAGCGTGCGAACTCCAGCGGAACGTTGAGAGTGTTGGCCGCAGCGGATATGATCGGATCGAAACCGCGCAGGTCGTCGTGGACGCCGTAAGGAGAATCCTCACTCCGTGCGTTGGCGTCACGCTGACCCTTGCCGGTCGCCAGCCATTGGACTGATACTTGGGCCGCGTCCGCTATTCGGATGAGGGCGTCCCGTTGAGGTTCAACGCGACGCAAGAGGTAGCCTCTGAGGGTTGACTGGGGTATCTCCGCGGCAGCAGCCAATCCGTTCTGGGTCCCGATGACCTTGACGCAGTGTTCGAGTCGGCGGACGAAATCCGGCTGATCAGCGGCACGGTCACGAGTGCGACGGGGCATAGTGCGAACCTCACATGCAAGAACGCGCAACACAAGCCCAAGTGAGATTTTAAGTTGACAAGCGCAAGTGAACTCAAATAACGCTTTCTTGCCCTAGCTACCCGTAGAATAATTCCCGAGACATAGCAGAAAGGGGCATAATTACACGCTCTTGAGCGTGTAGATAGCGCACATAAGCGCCGCTATCTGCTGATAGAACCCAGCCGCTATGTCTTCGACGAAAGCATCCCCCCGCTACGCCCGACCATCCGGTATTCAGCCGGCTTCCGACGGGCACGATGACCCCCTCGACCTCGATCTGGCGATCGACCTCGAAGCGGCGCGCTTCGAGAGCAACCTTGCGCGTGGCGATGACCCAGCGGTCCCTTACGAGCCCTACCTCAGCGCGGTTCATTCGCGTAGCCGTGGGTATGCCTATCGAACCCCGGGCGTCATCACCGGACGCAATCACCACAACTTGTCGCGCGATGAGGAAGCGGTGCTGCAACTCGAGGACGGCAACCAGGCCGAGAATACTAACATCCGCGAGCAATGTGCGGTTCCGGTTTCGCTGACTCGGCTGATCTGTAAGAAGCGCGGATGGCCTCACCCCTACTTCAAGGGGACCCTTGCTGTGCTCAGCCTCGATTTCTTGGTAACTAAGCGCTCGGGGGAACGGGTCGGCATCGACTTCAAAAAGAAGAAGGACCTCGAGGACGCGCGCACGAAGCGAAAGCTGGAGATTGTGGCGGAAGCGCTGCGCCTCGCGGGCGCCACCCACAAGATTCTGACCGAGGAGAACCTGCCACGAGTGAAGGTCCGCAATCTCCGCCTCCTGCACACCTTGGCGCTGCCGTTCGATCCTCCCCCGCTGTCGGCCTTGGAACTCGAGGTGGCGGAGGATCGCCTGCGTGCTGCGCTGCTCGACGGCCGCACACTGGTCTTCGACGCCGCCCAGCGTCTTTCGGCTCCCACAGGGATACCCGCAGCGCGGCTATCACGTGGCGTCATGTGGTGCATCGCTCGCAGCCGCTGGACCGTGGACCTGGATCGCCCCATCGGACCCGATCACCCCGTAACCTTCCTCAAATGAATCCCTCGAACCCTGACGCCCCCGTCGCGTTGACGATTAAAGTCGGCGCTTCCTACAAACGTCTGAAAGATGGCAAACTGTTCCGCATCTTGGAGATCGACCCGTCGGATGAGTCCATCTGGGTGTGTCGCACCAACTGCCAGACGACGCGAATCAAACGGCTGTCGCTCCCGGATCTCAAGGCGCACTGGGAGAGTGGCCGAGTGCTGCCGGTCGTGATGATCGAGGAGTCTGTGCCGGCCGAAGGCTTCCGAACGCCGGCGCAGCAGGCGGCTTTTGAGAAATTGCGCCCCGGCCTTCAAGAGATCCTGCAGCTCGGCTACCGCCAGTTGGCTGAGAAGCCCCTGTGGAGCTTGATCGTCGAAAAAGCGAAAGTCGCGGACGTTAAGCCTGCCGCCTTCAATGTGGCGTTCAGCAAGGTCCTGATGGCAGGAGGGCGGATCGACGCCGCGCTGCCCCGTTGGGACAAGTCTGGCCGCAAGCCCAGCACTGGCGGCGGAGACTTGAAGCCGACGCAGCAGCCTAACTCTTATCCCCTCGCCGTGGTCGACTTTAAGAAGATCGCGGACGGCGTGCGCGAATTCATGCGCGACGGAACGTCGTGGGAGAGGGGCCACGACAAGTTCATCAAAAAATACTACCTCTCGCACGAGGTGCGCTCGGGCGATGAGGTCATTCCTGTCGCGAAGGCGCCGGGGCTGCGCCCGAGTCTTGACCAATTCCGCAACCACGGAATCCGCCTAGTGCCCTACGAGGAGCGTATGCGGCTCTTGTTCGGTGACCGCCACGTCGACATGAACATGCGCGGATGCCCGGTCGGGCAGTCGATTACTGCCATCTACCCTGGCTTCGTCTGGGAGATCGACTGGACTTGGTCGGACAACGTCGCAGTAGCGAAAGGATCCCGCCTCGCAATCGGGCGCCTCACCCTTTACGGGATCGCGGACCCGTTCGATGGCTACGTTTACGGGATTTACGCCTGCTTAGGAAATGCCTCCGTCGAGGAGGCCGGACAGGCGATCAACCAGGCGACGGAAGATAAAGTCGCCCTCTGCGCTCGCTACGGAATCAAAATCGAACCGTCGATGTGGCGGCACGGCATTTTGCCTGCGCGTCTCCGCTTTGACCAAGGCGAACTCGATTCCTACAAGAGCGCCGGCTTTGCGACCAGCTTAGGGGTCCAGCTGGAGGCCTGTCCCACCGGCCGCGGCGATCTGAAAGGGACAATCGAGAGCATCTTTCGTCAGGTGTCAGAAACTCTTCGGAAGATGGACGGGGGAACGTCGGGCCATCGCGAGCGTTTGAAGGAGAACCCCAAGCTGACCGCGATCTTCGATCTCGATCAGCTTCAGAAACTCCTGTTCCTCGCCGTCATCCAGTTTAACCACCGCATCCGCAAGCGGCAGGCGATGACTCCGGGGATGGTCGCGGACGGGGTTCTGCCCGTCCCGGCGCAGATCCAAGAGTGGGCCCTCGCTCGCGGCCTGTATCGGGATGCCGATCCGATGCGTGTTCGCGTCGGAACGCTGCCCTCCAAGCGGGCGACCGTTACCAAGCAGGGGATCAAGATCGAAGGGCTGAACTATAAGGTGCCGACCTTTGTTCCCGGCAGCACAAACGGTATCGACGCGAACGACTGGCTGATGCGTGCTCGCGACGAGTGCTGGGATGTCGAGGTCGCCCAAATTCCCAACACCGTCGACTACATCCTCCTTCGCTATCGTCCGCCCGGGGAGGCGCTCATCGAACTCAGGTGCGATCTGGCGGACGAACATGAAGGCTACCTAGGCCTGCCGTGGGGCATGTATCGTGCTCTCAAGGCCGAGAAGGCCAAAGACGAGAAGGACTATAAAGAGGGAGAAAAGCGCGATGTGGTCAGTTTCGTCGACGCATCCGTTGAACGGATCGTCAAAGACGCGAGTGCCACGACGGCCGCCGCCCGCGACGGTCTCAGCAAGAAGGAACAGATCGACGGCACCGATGAGCGTCGACTCAAGGAGAAAAGCGAGAACTCCCCGATCGGCGACAATCCGCCTCCGCCGTCGGCACCCGGCGACGAGGACCTCGAACCCAGCCGTGACGCCTGGAACCAGGCCAAAAACCAAAAGACCGCCTAACACTATCATGAAGAAGACTCCCATCAAACCCGACTTCAGCCGGATTCCCATTCGCCCGCCGGAACCCGCGGTGTATCGCGACAACGTTCCGGCTGACGCAAAAAACAACCCCTTGTATCGCGCCCTTCCCGGGCCCCGCTCGATGAGCGAGGTGCAGGAGATCATCGCGAAAGGAAACCCGACGTTCGACGAGTCGATTCGTGGCTTGTCTGCCATGGAGCGGCGCGAGCGAATCGACGAGGTCAACGGAGTGTTCGTCGCACTGCCTCGCCACCAAAACCTCGAGGAGCTCGTTATGTCGACCATCCGCCAGGCGGCCCTGGCCTTCCCGCTCACGGACCGCTTCCTCGAGGACACCGTCAATCCCTCGAATCTCGCCGCAGATGCCCGGAAAAAGTGTTCGCGTCGCTCCGTCGGAGCAGGTGCTGTTTTCGGTGGAGTGGGAGGCGGGAAGACGGAATCGCTGGTCCAGATCCTGATGGCCTCCCCTCAGACCATTCTGCATAGCAACTATAACGGGAAGACTCTGGGTTTTACGCAGATCGCTTGGATGTATATCAGCATGCCCCCGAAGGCGTCTGCCTTCGGCTTCCTCTTGATGATCGCCGGGGTCCTCGACCTCATCTTGAAGACCAATTACTGGACGGAGGTCATGAACGCCCGCAATCACGCAGAGGCGACCGCCATCGTCGTGTCTCGCCTCAACTTGAACGCAGTGGGTGCAGTCTTTTGCGATGAGCTGCAGAATATCAAGGTGGGGTCTCGAACGGAGCGTGACCTGCTCGAGAACACGATCCAAGAGTTAGTCAATCTGACTCACACGCGCTTCGTGTTCATCGGCACCGACGAGTCACGCGATGCCGTGAACTCCGAAGCACTGCATCGCCGGATGGTCGGCGAACGCGGACAACTCACCTGGGGGCCGTTGAAGTGGGGTCCGGATTGGGACGACCTTATCGCTGCCGTGTGGCAGTGGCTAGTGACCAAGGCTCCGACGCCGCTCACCCCCGGTCTGAGCGCGCTCCTCTACCGCCTTACCGGCGGTGTGCCCGACTACGCAAAAAAGCTGATCACGACGACGCAAGCAGCAGTTATCGGTGACCCTAAGAACCCCGAAGAGCAGATGTCCGAGGAGGTGTTTGTGCGGGTGATGCGCAACCGATTCCCCAAGATCCATCGTGACCTGGAGCGCCGTTACCGGAGGGACAACCCCAAGGCTGGCCGTCTGCCGTAGCACCATGGTCGGCTACTATCCCCAACTGCAGGAAGGCGAGTTGCTCTACAGCGCCACCGCGCGGTTGGCCGCCGCGATCTTTCCCAATCGGTGCAGGCGTTATTGCGCCAAGAGAATTTTGGGGGACGCTGATTTTACCTTCGGTTTCCTAATCCCCAACCATGTGGATGGTCTGCTCGCGAATATTCCCCCTGTCACTTCGTTGAGCAGTGAGGCCGTGCTCTCTGCATCTACGTTTCACATACAGTCCACGCTGCTGGATGAGGATGAGCGGTCGAACTTGTTCGGGTCCGTCTTTGGGACAGGATTGATTCCCGGTCGACGCTCCTTCGGGGCGCGCGGAGTTTCTACTGTGCCAAAATACTGCGTGGCTTGCGCAAGGCGGGATGCGGACCTTGGCAAGCCTGCATATTGGCGAGTCGTCCCAAATCATCATGGGTCTTTTGCGTGTGCAGAGCACGGTATCCGACTCCAAACATCTGATGCCACGTTTGAGAGCGATACGTTGATTGACCCCGCCACGTGGATAAGGCTTGATGTTCCGCAGCCGCCGATGGCCACCGGGGCCGAGCAGGCCATGGCAAAGGATTTGGCCTGGATATATGAACAGCAGGGAGCGATGACCCCCGGCTATCGGCCGATAGCCTTGAAGCTGCAAGATGCCCTTCTGGCTCGTCCTGAGTTCACGTTTCGCTATGGCTTTATTGACCCCCCAAAGCTCCTCGAGGCGGCCCGCGACAGTCTCGGCGAACAAGCGTGGAGAACCTTTGCACCCCAATTCTCTCAACTTGCGCGAGGCCGCACAATGCAAGTCAACTTCAGGACCTCCCTTCAATTCTACTGCCTCTATGCCTATCTCGCGGGCACGTCGCTAAAACAAATCCTCACCGACCTAGCTGCAGAGAATTCTACCGGCGCTGCAGCGTTGGCCCATGAACGCCACAGGGATGCTCGAGTTAGTTTCCACAAAAAGCGCATATTGGACTTCATCGCCGCTCACCCTGGATGCACTCGTTCCCATGTTCGCGGTGCGCTACCGGGCGCCGCGGAGGTCACACAATCTGCAGATCGAGAGTGGTATGAACGCCACATGCCTGAGCCCCTAAGCAATAGGTCCCGAGGTCGGCGGCTTTATCGAGACTGGGCCGACAGAGATGACAAACTCTGCGCTCGGGTCGCAGACTACATGAACGCTGCCGGGGCATTACCTTTCCGGAGCCGTCGAGAGGCCCTGCAAAAATTGGGCCAGTCCAGAAACTTGCTACTGAGAGAACGCGGCCGCCTGCCAAGATTTCGAGCCCTGATTGAGTCGTCGATTGCGTCATGGCACGCGGCTGCATAGTAACCATGACCCCTTCGACGCCAACTTCTCGAGCAGCAAACTCCAAATGGGCCAACCTAGCGCCTGTGAGCCAGCTGTCGCCCGACGGCGGACCTCTCCTTGCCCGGCATTTTTCGGTATAATTTAATTAAACTTATCAATAACGACGCTTATTTGCATTAATTTTGTCATCCGCTGCCGTTCCAAGGCCCCAAAAATCACATTTCTTAATTTTAGTCCACCGAGCGAATCTGGCGTCTATTTTTATTGAATTTATCTTTTATAACATTATTTGTGATGGAAATCAACATATTCGGCTAAAAACCCCCTCTATTTTCTCAAATCCATGGCCCTTTTCTTCGGCACCTCCGACCCAGCCCGTTCCCTGGTCATCTCCCGGGCTGTAAAGGCGCAGACCTTGCGAAAGCTCGCCCCGAAGATTTACACGGACGACCTCAAGTCCCGGACGGACGACATTATCCGTAGGCATCGGCTCGAAATCGCCGCGCACTTTTACCCCGGCGCAGTCATCAGCCATCGCTCGGCCATCGAAAACGGCGTTTCCCCCGCCGGCAGACTTTACCTCACCGTCTCGGGCGCCGCAGCCCCTTACCGCACGCTGCCGGGACTCGAAATCCGTCTCTACCGCGGCCCTGAGGCCCAGCCGGATGACATCAAGACCGGGTTCGGCGATGGCAAGCCCCTGTTCACCGCGAGTCAGGCTCGGGCTCTCTTGGAGAACATGCAGATTTCACGCGCCCGGGGAACAGATGAGCCGAAGACGCTCTCGGAGTCCGAGCTTGAGCGCTGGATCGACCGGCAGGTTCGCGCCTTGGGGGCCGCATGGCTCGACCAGATGCGCGCCAAGACGGCGGAACTAGCGCAACGCTTGGATTGGAAGTGGGAGCACGAGCAATTCGAGCGCCTGGCGGATGCGTTCCAAGGCAAGCCCTCCGCCCACCGGCTCTCGACCGACGTGGCACGCGCCCGCGCGGCCGGCCAGCCCTTCGATCCGGAGCGCGACCAGCTGTTTCGCAACCTCCAGGCGCGCCTCGCGACCGAGACGTTCAAGGACCTGCCGGCCCCACCCGCCGCTGAGTTCGAGAATCGCGCCTTCTGGGAGGCCTACTTCTCGAACTTCATCGAGGGGACGAAGTTCACGGTCGAGGAGGCGCAGGCCATCATCCAGGACAGCTCCGCTGCGTTGTCGATCAAGCACAAGCGTCCTGAGGATGCTCACGACGTGCGAGAGGCCTACCGTCTGATCGTGGATCCGAAGATAAGTGCGGCCAGCCCGGACGATGCCCAACGGATGCTCGAATTGATCAAGCGCCGTCACGCGCGCATGATGGCGTCGCGGGCGACGGTGGAACCCGGCGTTTTCAAGACGCGCACCAATGTCTTCGGCTCGCGGGTGTTTGTTTCACCCGACCTGGTCGAGGGAACGCTGCTCCGCGCCTGGCCGCTTGGGCGGGCTCTCCCGTCGCCCACCGGGCGCGCGCTCTACGTCTTGTTCCTTCTCGCGGAGGTCCATCCCTTCGTCGATGGCAACGGCCGCATTTCCAGGCTCGGCATGAATGCGGAGATGGAGCACTCCGGCCACGCCCGGCTAATCCTCCCGACTTCATTACGGACTGACTACCTCACGGTGTTGGAAGCGCTCACCGTCGGCCACGACCCCGAGCCCTACATCCGCTTCGGGCACAAGCTCGTCGAGATAAACAGGGCGATGCCGTTCGGCTCCTTTGACCACTCTTATGAGTATTTCCGGAAGACCAGGGCACTGGACGAGAGCGGCGGGGCGTTGAACCTGGCGGCCGTCACCCAGCCTTGATGGTCGCCTAAAGGAAATCTCGGCCAGCTTATCGTTCCTAAACGTGATTTAGGACAACTTGTGGTTCTCGTCAGCGCAGTTTGTGATCACATCGACTGTGTCAATCCAGACAGATCTCGTTTTCTTAGTGACTTTGTTGAGTCGCCGTGCGCCCAACGTCCGTGCTCTGGGTTTCGGAACTTAGTCCCAAAGGCCGACATTTAGCTTAGGAACATTGTCACCGGGCTCCATACGGATGGCAGGCCATCCTGAGCTGCGGGGGTTGGTTCAGGCCTTCTGGCTGGT
>CAYYVB010000023.1:0-17050 GCA_964475035.1 uncultured Opitutaceae bacterium
CTCTTGGGGTGCCCTGCGCGGGGTCCCGACGTTGCAGTTGAGCCCGCGCGCCATCACGAGCGAGGGTGGCCATGTCCGCGTCGTCGGCATCGCAACCGCCCCGGGCGATCTCGTCGAAGTCGCGCGCCGGCTCGGCGCCCTGCGGGGCGTGCAACGGGTCACCAACCATGTGATCGTGGCGCCCTGATCCGGCGCACCGCAGCGCTCAACCGAGCACCTTGCGCAGGGCGCGATGACACGCGGCCATCTCGTCCGGCAGGCCGATGCTGATCCGCGCCCAATCGAGCAACGGCGGGAAGGCGCGGCCGACCTCGATGCCTTCGGCGCGCATCTTGGGGAGGAATTCCGCGATCGGCATCCCGGTCTGGAAGAACACGAAATTGCCGTGCGGCTCCGCCCAGGTGCGGCCGAGCGCGCGCAGCTCCGCGATGAGCGCGTCGCGGCCGGCCTGGATCTTCGCGCGCGTGTCCGCGACAAACGCTTGGTCGCGCAAGGACGCGCTCGCCGCCGCCATTGTCACGACGCTGAGGCTGCCGGTCATGCGCGCGCGCAGCTTCACCGCCAGCGCCTCGGGCATGACGGCGTAGCCGAGCCGCAGCCCGGCCAAGCCGAAGATCTTCGAGAACGTGCGCGCGACGACGACGTTGCGCCCCTCGGCCGCCAACGGCGCGCAGGTGCGGCCGGCGAAATCATCCGACAACTCGAGGTAGGCCTCGTCGACGAACACCGTGGTGCGCTCCGCCTGCGCGCGCACAAACACTTTCAACTCCTCCGCCGGGCAGACGGTGCCGGTGGGATTGTTCGGGTTGACGAGATAGACGAGCGAAGTGCGGTCGTTCACCGCCGCGGCCATCGAGGGGAGATCGTGCTCGTGCCGCGCGTTGAGCGGCACGCGGACCGCCTTGCCACCGACGCGATCGGCGGCGTTGAGCAACGCCAGGTAACTCGGGTGGCCGGCGACGATCTCGCCCTTCTCCAGACCGAAATGAAAGCCCGCCGCGTCGAGGATCTCACCCGAGCCCGCGCCGAGCACGATCTGCTCCGGACGGCAGTTTTCGCGCGCGGCGATCAGCGCCACCAGTTCGCGCTCCTCGGCGTCGGCGTAACGGAACGAACCCGCGATGGCCGCGCGCATCGCTTCCTGCGCCGAGGCGGCGGGGCCGAAGGGATTCTCGTTGTAGTTGAGCCGGATGAGTCCGGGCGCGACGAGCGGACGGCGCGGAGCCGTGACCGGGGCGGGAGTCTGCGCCGCGACGCGGATGTGCGGAGCAAGAGCGGTGGCGGCGAGCGTGGCGCCGGCGGCCTTCAGCCACTGGCGGCGATTGAGGGTGTGGTTCATGGGGCGGAGGGGTTGCCCCGATGCCAGCACACCCACGCGGCGACGCAATCCCGCCGAGGCGGAAGACGCGGTGCCCGTTTCCTAATTCCCGTCCGGTGCCTGCGGGATCGACGCTTTTTGCAATTGTTCGCTCACGCACTCGTTGCAGATGCCGTGCGTGAAGCGGATCCGGTCGCGCCGTTCGAAAAACTCCTCGACCTGCTGCCAATAGCCGGCGTCGTCGCGGACTTTCTTGCACCACGCGCAGATGGGCAGCAGGCCGGTGAGCGTCTCAACCTCGGCGCGGGCACTCATCAGCTCCTCGTGGTGCTGTTGCAGCGTCGCCAGCAGGAGCGAGGTGAAGAGGGCGACGATGAAAAAACTCGCCTCGAGATCGCCCACCACCTGCAGCGCCTGCGCGATGCGCGGCCAATCATGCGCCGAGGCGAAAATCGCGAACAAGGAACGGCCGACATGAAAGAGGCCGTGCAGCAGGAAGATGTTGGCCGGGGCGAAGATCGGCCGCCAGAAGCTCGCCGGCGCCCGCCGCAGCGCAAGGAAGGCCGCGAAGGCAAAGGTGGACCAGATGACTCCGTTGGTGACCATGCGCCAAGGCGCAGTCGGCCCTCCCAGCAGGAAATAGATCAGCGCCGCGGCATGGCCGATGAGCAGGCCCGTGATGAGCCGCCACGGCAGGCGTTCGCCGGCGATGCTGCGCGCTCCGGCGAGCAGCGTTGCCTGTCCGACGGTCACGAGCAGCGTCGGAACGAATCGCCCGACCCATACGGGCAGCTCCGGGCGGAGCGCGAAAAACACATCGGCCACGACCATGATCCACGCGCCCAGCATCCAAAACCGCGTCTGGGGATTACGTCCCTGCACGAACCAAGCATTGGTCAGCAAACCTGCCAAAATCACCGCGATGAGAATATTGGTGATGTAGATGGCGGTCTCTTGGGACATGGAATCGGTGCGCCGAGAATGAAAACTCCGCCCCGGTTGGAAAGCACGAATCCAGCCGTTCGGGTGCGGTCGGGCCGGCTTCGTTGCTTGTGAACCAGCGCGACGCGCCTTGGCGGGTCGGCGACCGGAAAAGCCGGTTGCCGGGATGAGCGAGGCGGTCTGTGATTCAGCCATGCCGTTCACGCCCGCCTCCCCGGAATCCGTCGTCGCGTTCGTCGTCCTCGTTGCGGGGGTGGTCTGCGCGTTTTTTTTCGCGGTCTACCGGGCCTACGGCGGCAACCTGAAGCGGACGTTGCTCGTCGCGCTCGGCACCGGCCTCTGGTTTGGTGTGCTCGGCGGCTTGGTGGCAAGCGGGCGGATGGCATCGCTGCCCGGCCACGGTGTGCCGGTGTTCTTCGGGCTTGTGCTGCTCGTCAGCCTCGGGGCGGGACTCGGTTCGCTCGGCGGACGCATCGCCCGCGGCGTGCCGGTGGCGGCGTTGGTGGCGTTCCAAGGCTTTCGTTTTCCGCTCGAACTCATCCTGCACCGCTGGGCGGCCGAGGGCACGATCCCGGGCACGATGACGTGGACCGGACAGAATTGGGACATCGTCGCGGGTCTGGTGGCTTTGCTCGCCGCACCTTTCGCCGCGAAGCGCCGCGGTTTCGCGTGGGGTGCGAATGTCGTCGGGCTGCTCCTGTTGCTGAACGTCATGCGCGTCGCCGTGATGTCGTCGCCGCTGCCGTTCGCGTGGGGCCAGCAACCGCCGCTGCTGCTCGCGCTGCACCTGCCTTACGCACTCATCGGTCCGGTGTGCGTCGGCGGCGCGCTGTTCGGCCACCTCGCGCTCACGCGCGCTCTCTGGTTGCGGCGCGATTGAGCGTGCAACGGACCGCCCTCCTCCGTCCGATACGGAACGAAGGGTCGCGGACTCGCACCAGGTCAGCTCACTCGGCTTCGCCGGCGTGCTCGAACCACAGCCAGGTCGCCACGATCGCCATGAACAGGGTCGGACCGATGACGATGGCGGGTTGGATCGGCACGTTCCAATGCGGGATGGCCCAGGCGACGAACGCACACTTGGCGAGGATCACCGTCCAGCCGAGCGCCAGCACGCGGGGCGTCGTCCAGAGGCTCCGATCAGAGGCGGAAGGGATCGGGTTGTTCATGGAAGGAGGATACTCCTGCGCCGGACCGTTGGCTGCGCATGGGTTGCCCGGAGTTGGACAACCCGCGGTGAGGTTGGGCTGGCGCCGCGGCGGGGCGGCTGGCTTGCTCGCCCCGTGAATCTGTCGCCTGCCACGCCCGCCGACCTGCCTGCCCTCGCCGCGCTCGAGCGCACGGTGTTCGCGCACGAGGTTTACCCGGAATTTTTCTTCCGGCAGGCGCACGACCTCTGGCCGCAAGGGTTGCTCGTCGCGCGCGACGACGCCGGCGCCGTGCTCGGCTATGTGCTCGGCGCGCCGGCGGCGGAACCCGGCCGCGCGTGGCTGCTCTCGGCGGCGACCGCTCCCGCGGCGCGCGGACGCGGCGTGGGCGCGCGACTGCTCCGCCGCTTGCTCGAAATCTTCGCGAGCGAGGACTGCCGCGA
Organism: uncultured Opitutaceae bacterium; assembly: GCA_964475035.1. Lineage (GTDB taxonomy): Bacteria > Verrucomicrobiota > Verrucomicrobiia > Opitutales > Opitutaceae > Didemnitutus. The sequence goes on from CAYYVB010000023.1 coordinate 3,852, forward strand.
AGTGTGGCTGACCGTGCATCCCGACAACCCCGCGCGCCGGCTCTACGAACGCGCGGGCTTCGGCCTCGTCGCGCAGGATGAGAATTATTTCGGCCCCGCCGAACCGCGCCTCGTCCTGCGCGCCGGGCTCGTCGCGGCGCACCTCCACGTGTGCGACACGCCGCGCCTGTCCCTGCGGCGCTTCACGCTGGCGGATGCGCCGTTCGTGGTCGCGCTGGTCAACTCGCCCGGCTGGCACCGCAATATCGGCGACCGCGGCGTGCGCTCCGAGGCGGACGCACGCGCCTACCTGCGCCGCGCCGTCCTCACGCCGCACGCGGCGCACGGTTTCGCGCTCTGGCTCGTGGCGCGGCGCGACACCGGCGAAGCCGTCGGCATGTGCGGACTCATCCAGCGTCCTTACCTCGACGTGCCGGACGTGGGCTTCGCGTTTCTGCCGGCGCACGAAGGACAGGGTTTCGCCACCGAAGCGGCGGCCGCAACGCTGGCGCACGCCCGCACGGCGCTGGGATTTTCCCGCCTCGGCGCCATCGCATTGCCGACCAACGCCGCGTCGCTGCGCGTGCTGGGGAAACTCGGCTTCATGGACGCCGGACGGATCACGCCGCCGGGCACGACGGAGGAGCTCGCATTGTTGCGCTGGACGCGGGACGACCAAGCCCGCACCTGAAGAGTATCGTCTCGGCGCGGCTTTTGGGCGGCTCGGCGGTGTCTGGTTTTCCCGCGCGAAGAAGTGCGTCCTCTCGCCGCATGCGCCGGTCACTCTCCGTTCTGTGCCTCTTCCTCGCCCCGTTCTCCGCCGCGCAGACGACGTCGCTGCGGGTGCTTTTCCTCGGCAACAGCCTGACCGCGGGCAACGACGTGCCCGCCATCGTCGCCGCGCTCGCCCAGTTGCAGGGCGTGGGCTTCTCCTACGACGCACGCGCGCCCGGCGGCGTCAGCCTCGAGGATCACTGGAACTTCGGCCACGCCCAGCTGCTCCGCAACACGGCCTACGACCTTGTCGTCCTGCAGCAAGGTCCCTCGACACTGCTCGAAAGCCAGCTGAATTTGCGGCAATGGACGACGACTTGGGCGGACTTCGCGCGCTCTCAGGGCACCACGCCTGCCTTGTTCATGGTCTGGCCGGTCACCGGACAGATCAACGGCTTCAGCCTCGTCGCGACTTCCTACCGGAACGCCGCCGCCGCCGCGGGCACCGAGATCTTTCCGGCCGGTGAAGGCTGGCAGGACGCGCTCGCCGCTTCACCGGGACTTCAGCTTTACAGCGACGACCTTCACGCCACTCCCGCCGGCTCGCTCCTCGCCGCGATGGTCATCGCGCGAGGCATGTTCGCCCTCGACCCGGCGCGCGTTCCGGCCCGCCTCAACACCGTCGGCGGGGTCATCAGCGTGAGCAGCGGCACACTGGCGGTCTTCCGCTCCGTGATCGATGCGATGCCGGCCCGCACGCTCACCGCCGCGCGCACCCCTGGCACGCCCACGCCACCAGGTAACACGCCGGCCCCAACCCCGGCACCTCCGGCCACGCCGAGTCCGTCGACGGGTGCGGCGAGCGGTGGCGGCGGCAGCCCGTCGCTGTGGTTCCTCGGTATCGTGATCCTGCTCGCTTTGCTTTGCCGGTCGGACGCAGCACGCTCGTCGCGTGTATGAAGCTCCGCGTCCTGCTGCTCGGCCTTGCTCTGCTCGCCGCCGCCGGCGCGGCGGAAAAGCGCGTGCTCTTCCTCGGCAACAGTTACACCTACCACCGCGATGTGCCGGCACTGGTCGAGGCGATGGCGCGCACCCTCGGCCACGAATTGACCTGCCTCGCCGAGGCTGCGCCCGACGCGGCGCTGGAGGATCATTGGAACAAGCGCACGCGCCAACGCCTCGCCGCCACGCCGCGCTGGGACGTGCTTGTGTTGCAACAGGGCCCGTCCACCGCGCCCGAGAACCGGCGTCACCTCCTGAAGTGGGTCGGCCGCTGGGCCGCCCTCGGGCGCAAGCACGGCGTGCAACCCGCCGTGTTCATGGTCTGGCCCTTCGCCGGTCAGGCCGCGCGCAGTGGATTTTCGCACGTTTCCGAATCCTACCGCGCCGCCGCGCTGGCCGCGGGCGCGCCGGTTTATCCCGTCGGCGAAGCGTGGGCGTTGGCCTTGCACGAGGAGCCGCGGCTGCGACTCTATGAGGACGACGGCCTGCACAGCACGCGCGAGGGGGCGTGGCTCGCCGCGCTCGTGCTCGCCTGCGGCCTGACCGGTGCGCCATCCGACGGCGTGCCGGCGGAATTTCCGCTGCGCGACGGCACGCGCATCGTGATCAAGGAGGAACATGCCGCCTTGTTCCGCCGCATCGCGAGCCAGGTTACGGCGCGCTGAGCGGACGGCGCGGAGTTGCGCCGCGCGAACCGGTGCCTTGAATGCCGGCGTGAAAAAGCCGCCCCGCGAGATCCGCGACCGCATGTGCACGCGCAAGCGCCGCTACCGCACACCAGGCGACGCGCTCGACGCGGCCCTGCTTGCCGGGGTCGAGCGCCGGCGCAGCGCCTATCGCTGCCAGGTGTGCGGCCATTGGCATCTCACGACGTCGGGCTGAGCCGGCGCGCCGCCGCTTGCCTCGGGTAACGCCCTTCGCATTGTGCGGCCCATGGTGTCGCGGCTTCTGCTAATCGGAATGATGCTCGGCGGCGGATTCGCCGGCGCGGCCGCGTTCGCCCAGGAGGCGGCGCCGGAACCGGCCGCACCCGCCGCGGCGGAGGAATTTTCTCCCCGCCCGGTCACGACCTGGCTGGAGGCACAGGTCGAATTGCACCGGCGCGGCTTTTCCTGCGGCTCGATCGACGGCGTGGCGGGACCGCAGACGGTGGCGGCGCTGCGGGCGTTCCAGCGCAGCGCTTACCTCGAGGAGACGGGCACGCTGAACCCGGAGACGCGGGAAAACCTGCTCCTCACCGAGCCGCCGCTCACGACACACACGCTCACGACCGAGGAACTCGCCGCGCTCGCGCCCTTGCCCGACACGTGGCTCGGCAAATCCGAACGCGACCGCCTCGGTTTCGCCACCGCGTTGGAGTTGGTCGGGGAAAAATACCGCGCCAGCCCGCGCTTCCTCCAGCGACTCAATCCCGGCGTGTCGTGGGACGACCTGCTGCCCGGCACGACCGTGCAGGTGCCGGCGGTGGGGGAATTCTATCCGACCGCCCGCGCCGCGCACCTGCACGTGAAGCTTGCCGAGCGCATCCTGCAGGTGAACGACGCCGAGGGCCGGCTGATCGCCCACTTTCCCGTCAGCATCGCGCGCTCGGTCGACAAGCGCCCGGTGGGCGAGCTGCACGTGGTCGTGGTGATCGAGGATCCGAACTACACGTTCGATCCTGCGGTTTTTCCCGAGTCGGAGGAAGGTCGCACGCTCGGCCGGAGGTTGATCCTGGCGCCGGGCCCGAACAACCCGGTCGGCGTGGCGTGGATCGGCCTCGACCGCCCGGGTTACGGCATCCACGGCACGCCCGACCCTGAGAAAGTCGGCCGCACGGAATCGCACGGTTGCTTCCGGCTCGCCAACTGGGACGCGCGCGCGCTGCTGCGGTTGGCCTGGCCGGGCTTGCCGGTGATCGTGGAGCCGTGAGCAGGACCGGCTTCAGCCGGTCGGGGAAATCGCGCGTGATGCCGCGGTCGCATGGTGCGTTGCGCACAAGCGCGCAACCTCCGCCCAACTGCTCGAGGCCAGCTTGCAGGGCGGGGTCTCCCGACCGCGCCCTCTATGCGCTCGCGCCTGACACGCTCGCGTCTCTTCTGCCCTCAGACGTGTTCGAGCGCTTGGCCGAGATCCCAGATCAGGTCGTCGGCGTTCTCGATGCCGATCGAGATGCGCACGAGGTCGTCGGTGACGCCGCTGGCCTTCTTCGCCTCGGGCGTGAGGCCCGAGTGCGTCATCGCCGACGGATGCTGCGCGAGCGACTCGGTCGAACCGAGCGAGACGGCAAGCTTGATGATCTTCAGATGGTCGAGGAAGCGGAACGCCTCGGCTTCGCCGCCTTTGACGCAAAGTGAGATGAGCGAGCCGGGGCCGGTCTGCTGCTTCTTGTAGATCGCGTATTCCGGGTCGCCCTCCTTGAGCAGGCCGAGGAAGCCCACGGCGCGCACCTTCGGGTGCGAGGCGAGGAACTCCGCGCACTTCTGCGCGTTCACGGCGGCGGCCTCGGCGCGGATCTTCAGCGTCTCGAGCGAGCGCGTGAGCAACCACGCGGTGTGCGGGTTCGGCATGCCGCCGAGGCTGTTGCGCAGGCTGCCGAGCGCCTTGAGGAGCGCGAAGTCGTTCGCGAGCACGACGCCGCCGACGATGTCGGAGTGGCCGCCGATGTATTTCGTGGCGGAGTAGATCACGAGGTCTGCGCCGAACTTCGCCGGTTGGCAGAACACGGGGCCGGCGACGGTGTTGTCGACCATGATGAGCACGCCGCGGCCATCCGCGGTCCGGTGCGCGGCGGTGGCCGCGCGCATGGCGTCGAGGTCGGTGAGGCGGTTGTTCGGATTGGCCGGGGTCTCGATGAAGACGGAGCGCGTCTTCGGGCCGAGGAGCTTTTGCGCGTCGGCGACGACGTTCGGGCCGGCGGTGATGAAGTGGCACTTGATGCCAAACTTCGCCAGGAAGCCGCGCATGAACGTCTCCGTGCCGCCGTAAAGCGGGGCGGTGACGATGCACTCGTCGCCCGGGAGATGCGTCGCAAGCAGAGCGGTGCTGATCGCGGCCATGCCGGACGAGAAGCTGAGCGCGCCCTTCATGCCCTCCCACATCGCCATGCGGTCCTCGAAGATCTCGAGGTTGGGGTTGTTGAAGCGCGAGTAGATGAGGCCGGCCTGGTGCTTGCCGGTGGGCGCGCCGCCCTCGCCGCGCATCCAGGCGAAGAATTTCTTGCCGTCCTCCGATTTCTTGAACGCGAAGGTCGAGGTGAGGAACACCGGCGGCTTCACGGCGCCCTCGCTCAGGAACGGGTCGAAACCGTGGCTGAGCGCGAGGGTTTCGGGGTGGAGACGGGAGAATTCTTCGGGGGTCAGCTTGGACATGAGGGCGGAGCATTTATGACACGACCGCCGGACGCAAGGCGCGGCTGCGCCGGCACCGCTGCCCACGTCCCCGAATCGAGCCGCTGTCACGCCTTGCCCGGGGTCTTTGTAACATAATACGTTACAAGTCGCGATGGACTTGGCCGGGTAGTTTTCGCTTCTGGTCGGGCGGCTCCTGTGGTCCAGTCACCGCCCCATGTTGCGCGTCCTGCTTCCGCCGAACCTCGCCAGCGCCGCGCCGCGCGACGCGATCGCGTTGCGGCTGGAACTCGACCTTGCCGCCATGCCGCCGCCGGAGCTGGTGCCCGGACTCGCGGTGTTGCAGCGCCACGGCGTGCAGCCGGCGGCAGTCGTGCTCGTGCAGTTCACCCGCGCGCAGCTGCGCGAGCTGCTCACGGCGCTCACGGGCGAAAAGGTGTTCTATCGCGTCGATCGCCCGCGCGAGCCGCTCCCGTGGAACGGCCTCGCCCTCCCCGGCGTGAGCGAGCACCTCGTCGAAAAACCCGCCGCCCCCGCCACGCCGTCTCCACCGCCGCAACCCGCACCGCGCGCCGCGCCGGCCGCCGCCCGCGAGCGCGACTACGCGCCGCTGACCGTCGACGGTTCGGAGCACTACCTCGCGATCACGCTGCCATCGCGCGAGTCGGCTTTGCACGAGCCGGCGCTGGAATTCGTGCGCGAGCACCGCTTCACGCTCGATCCGCTCACGCGCAAGTGGTGGCTGCGCGACCGGCACAAGGTCCTCAACCTCCTCGCCACGCATGGCGCCGCGCTGCGCGAGCGCTTCGGCGCGCAGTTCACGGAAAACTTCACGCGCAACACCGCCAAGCTGCAGCCGGCCGAGATCGCCGCGGAGGTCACCGAGGCGGGCGACGCGTTCGAGGTCGCGCTCGGCCTGCGCGCCGGCTCGGCGGGCGACGCGCAGGTGCGTGCCGCGTTGGCGACCGGCCGCGGCTACCTCGAGGACGGCGACCGCATCCACCTGCTCGACGCCGCGCGCGTGCGCCAGCTCGAGGCCGCGCACCGTGCCCTCGCGCAATCGCCCACCGCTGCCACGGGCGCACAAGGGCGTCACCGCATCGCGCGGTCGCGCGCGACCGAGGTGGCCGACCTGCTCGAGACGATCGCGCCGCATTTCGCCGCCCCCGAGACATGGCGGCGGCGCAGCGCGGCGTTGCGCAACCTGACCTCGCTCGCGCCGGCGCCCGTGCCGGTCTGGTTCGCGGCGACGCTGCGTCCCTACCAACGCCTCGGTGTCGCGTGGCTCTGGCACCTTTATCGCGAGCAGCTCGGCGGCATCCTCGCCGACGAGATGGGCCTCGGCAAAACGGCGCAGGCGCTGGCGTTGCTGGCGGCCGTGACGGGGGAACGCGAGCCATCTTCCCACGCGAGCGAGTCCCGGCGCGGAGCGGAGGCCGCGCCCTGCCCTTCGCTGGTCGTCGTGCCGGCGTCGTTGCTGGAGAACTGGCGGCGCGAGTGCGCGCGGTTCGCGCCGCGGCTGCGCGTGTTCGTCCACCACGGCGAACGCCGGTTGGCGGCGAAGGACTTCGCGGCGCACGACCTCGTGCTCACCTCCTACGGCACGCTCGCGCGCGACAGCACGCTGTTCGAGTCGGTCGGGTTCAACCTCATCCTCGCCGACGAGGCGCAGCACCTGAAGAACCGCCGGACGCAGGCCGCGCAATCGCTCCGCGCGCTGCGGGGACGCGGGCGCTTCCTGCTCACCGGCACGCCGCTGGAGAACTCGCTCGACGACCTGCGTTCGCTCTTCGAATTCCTGTTGCCCGGTTTTCTCCCGAAGCTGCCGCCCGGGTTGAAACGCGAGGAGAAGGCGTTCCACGACGAGCGCCTGCGCGCGCAGACGGCGCCCTACATCCTGCGGCGCACGAAGAGCGCGGTCGCACCCGAGCTGCCGCCGAAGATCGAGCAGGTCATCTGGTGCGAGCCGACGGCGGCGCAGTCGAAACTCTACCGGCAGATGCAGGAGGACAGCGAACGCGCACTGATCGACCTCGCGGCGCAGGGCGCGTCGGAGAACAAGCTGCGGCTCGCGACACTCACGCAATTGCTGCGGTTGCGGCAGATCTGCTGCGATCCACGCTTGGTGGACGCGAACGGTGACGGACGGCGCGGAGCGGAGTCCGCGCCCTACCTTGACTCGGCGAAGCTGGAGGCGTTTCGCGAGTTGCTGGCGGAGTCGGTCGACGAGGGGCACCGGATGCTGGTGTTCTCGCAGTTCACATCGCTGCTGGCGCTGCTGCGCGAGGAACTGACGGGGCAAGGCGTGGAGCATTGCTACCTCGACGGCTCGATGAGTCCGAAAGCGCGGCAGGCGGCGGTGGACCGCTTCCAGACGGACGCCTCCGTGCCGGTGTTCCTCATCTCGCTGAAAGCCGGCGGCACCGGACTGAACCTCACCGGCGCGGACGTGGTCGTGCATTACGACCCGTGGTGGAATCCCGCCGCGGAGGCGCAGGCGACGGACCGCACCCACCGCATCGGGCAGACGAAGATCGTGACGAGCTATCGCCTGATCTGCGCCGGCACGGTGGAGGAAAAAGTCATGGCGTTGCAGGACGCGAAGCGCGCGCTGCTGGCGGACGTGTTCGAGGCGAGCGACGCCGCGGCGGCGAAACTCGAGCTCGCCGACCTGCGTGCGCTGCTCGGTTGATGCGCGCTTTACAGACCCGCGTCGCTCCGCAGCCTCCGCGCCATGCGTCCTTGGATTTTGTTCGGACTCTGGCTGGTTTCGGTCGTCGGTTTAGCGGCCTGTGAGGATCAGGCGGTCACGATGACCTCCGAGAAAGTCGGCAACCGCATCCGCCTCTACGCCGAGACGCGCGACGGCATGGACGTGACGCTCACGCTCACGGCCGAGCTGCAGAACATGGCGTCGTCGCCCGCCTTGCCGCTGACGCTCGATCTCTCCGGTCGCGGCCGGAAACTCGTCGCCGAACTGAGCGTCGTGAATCCGAGCCAGGCGTGGCGTTGGCGCTACCAATATCGTTATTACCGCGGCCACCGCGGCGGCCGGCCCAACGATGCGCTCTACCTCCTGCCCTATCGCGCCGGCGAGGCGTATCCGCTCAGCCAGGGCAACCGCGGGAAATTCAGCCACGGCGTCGGCACGCCTGACGAATACGCCTTCGATTTTACCATGCCCGTCGGCACGACGATCTGCGCCGCCCGCGATGGCGTCGTCGCCGGCGTGCGCAGCGACTCGAACGCCGGCGGGCCGAACCCGAACCTGGGCAATTGCGCGAATTACGTCATGATCCGCCACGACGACGGCACCTACGCCGACTACCTGCACCTGCAACAAGGCGGCGCGCTGGTGCGCGTCGGCGAACGCGTGCGGGCCGGCCAGCCGATCGCGCGCTCGGGCAACACCGGTTTCTCGACGACGCCGCACCTGCACTTCGTCGTCTATCGGACGGTCGACGGCACGCGCCGCGAATCATTGCCGATCAAATTCCGCATCACGGGCATCAGCAGCCCGGTCTCGCTCGAACAGGGCAATGCCTACATCGACCGCCGCAAGGAGTGAGGCACCGCGGCGGTGACAAGCTTGCCGGTTGAAATCAACCGGGCGGCGGGCAAGCTGCCGGCCATGCGCCGTCCCCTTGCTTCGTTGCTCCTGCTCTCGCTGCTCAGTCTGCCCGTCGTCGCCTCGGCTGATTTCGCGGCGGAGCATGAGGCGTGGCGCGCCGACCGGGTGGCGCGGCTGACCGCGCCGGACGGCTGGCTCACGCTCATCGGCCTGCACTGGCTGAAGGAGGGCGCGCAGACGGTCGGGTCGGCCGCAGGCAACGACCTCCGCCTCGCGGCCGGACCCGCGCAACTCGGCGTAGTCACGCTGCAGGACGGACTTTCCGTGAGCTTCCGGCCCGCGGCGGACGTCGATGCGCGCATCAACGGTCTGCGCATCGAGACGACCAAGACCGGCGAGGCGATTCTGCGCTACGAAAGCCCCGGCCCGGCCACGACCGTGCGCGTGGGCGAGCTGAGCTTCTTCGTCATCCAACGCGGCGACAAACTCGGCCTGCGCGTGCGCGACAACGACTCGCCGCGGCGCAAAAATTTCGCGGGCATCGACGCCTTCGAGGCCGACCCGGCGTGGCACATCGAGGCGGATTGGGTGGCGTTCGAGACGCCGCGCGAGATCCCGATCACGAACATGCTCGGGCAGACGACGATGAACAAGGTGTTCGGCAAGGCGGTGTTCACGCGCGACGGGCAGACGATCGAGCTCCTGCCCGTGGCGGACAGCGCGGATGCGACGCTGTTCTTCATCATTTCCGACGGCACGAGCGGCGAGGAGACCTACGACGCCGCGCGCTTCCTCTACGCCGAGCCGGCGAAGGACGGAAAGGTGATCCTCGATTTCAATCGCGCACAGAACCCGCCCTGCGCCTTCACGCCCTTCGCCACCTGCCCGCTTCCGCCGAAGGAAAACCGCCTGAATCTCCGCATCACGGCGGGCGAGAAGAAGTATCGCGGCGAGCATTGAGGCCTCCTTGCGGCGCGCCGTGCCGCGACCGAAGCCTGCGGCCTTCACCCCAGCCGGGACATAGAGCCGTTTTCCCGGCCAAGCGGACCTAGGCAGCGCCCTCGCGCGGGTGTATACTCCGCGCACCGCCACGCCGGTGCCAACTCCAGCACCTCATGAAAACGCGCGTGTTCCTCCTCGGCCTTTTGCTCGGCACCCTGACCGGCGCGGCCCAGACCCTCGACCAGAGTTACGACCCCGCTTCGCTCCAAGTCTCCTACGGAGTCGATGGCACCCACACCCGGGCGCAGACCTTCACCGTCGGTCGCGACGGCCAGTTGGTCGGCATCGAGATCTACAGCCCGCGCATGGGGGCGGAACTGCTTTATTGGGACCTGCGTCCGACCGTCGGCGGCGCTCCCGCCGCCAGCCGCCTCGATGCGCTCGCGAGCGGCTCCGTCCTGGCGTCAACGCTCCCCTCGCCCACCAGCTTCCACTACTTCGACCTGACGTCGTTCAACCTCGGCGTCACGACCGGCCAAATGTTCGCGATCACGCTCTGGGGCTCGAGCGGCAACACGGTCGGCGGATTCTCCGGCACGACCAACAACGGCTACGCCGGCGGCGCCGGCTTCACGGGCGCGACCGGCGTGACGACGGCGTGGTCGGAGTTGGCGAACACCGATTTCAAATTCCAGACGCACGTAATCCCCGAGCCGTCGACCTACGCGCTAGCGCTCGGTGTGGCGGTGCTCGGATTCGCCGTGGCGCGGCGACGGAAAGAGTGATCCGCCCGGCACGAGCGCCGTCTGTCCGCTTGCTCCACGGCGGGGCGGCGGCCAGCCTCCGCGCCTTTCCATGTCCTCGCCCGCGCCGGCGCGCGCTCCCGCCATCGGTTTCATCTTCGTCACGCTGACACTGGCGATGACGGGCTTCGGCCTGCTCATCCCCGTGCTGCCGAAGCTGACGGTGGAGTTGAATGGCGGCGACCTCACCGAAGGCTCGCACGCGTATGGGTGGCTGGTGAGTTGCTACGCGCTGATGCAATTCGTCGGCTCGCCCATCCTCGGCTCGCTCTCGGACCGGTTCGGGCGGCGGCGCATCATCCTCATCGCGACGGCCGGCTCGGCCATCGACTACGTGATCATGGCCAACGCGCCGACGCTGACGTGGCTGTTCCTCGCGCGCATCATCGCGGGGTTCACGGCGGGCGTGCTGGCGACGGCCAACGCCTACATCGCCGACGTGACGCCGCCGGAGAAGCGCGCGGGCGCGTTCGGCCTGCTCGGCGGCGCGTTCGGCATCGGTTTCGTCATCGGCCCCGTGCTCGGCGGCCTGCTCGGGCAGATCGACCTGCGGCTGCCGTTCTGGGTCGCAGCGGGTTTTTCCACGGCGAACTGGCTCTTCGGTTACTTCGTGCTGCCCGAGTCGCTCGCGCCGGAGCACCGGCGTCCGTTCTCGTGGCGGCGGGCGAATCCGGTCGGGGCGTTCGCGGCGTTGAAGCGGCTGCCGTCGGTGCTCGGGCTGGCGGAGAGCTATTTCATCCTGATGTTCGCGCAGAACATGCTGTTCTCGACCTGGGCGCTCTACACCGACCATCGCTACGGGTGGACGCCGCTGTGGATCGGGCTCTCGCTCATGGTGTCGGGATTGCTGTCGGGCTTCGTGCAGGCGGTGCTGGTGCGCCGCATCGTGCCGGCGCTGGGCGAGACGCGGGCCGTCGTCCTCGGCATGAGCATCTCCTGCGCGGGACAACTCGCTTACGGGCTGGCGCCGCACGGGTGGATGATCTTCGCGATCATCGGCGTGACGTCGTTCGCCGGCATCTCGGGTCCGGCGCTGCAATCCTACGTCACACGGCACGTGCCTCCGACCGAGCAAGGCGCGGTGCAAGGCGTGTTCGCGGGGTTGATGAGCCTCGCGGGCATCTTCGCGCCGATGCTGGCGACGTGGAGCTTCGGCTGGGCGATCGCGCCGGACAGTGCGGTGTATCTGCCCGGCATCGCCTTCTTCGAGGCGGCGCTGCTCGTGGGACTCGCGCTCTGGCTGGCGGTGCGAGCCTTCCGGCGCGACGCCGTGCGAGAAGCGCAGGCGCAGGCAGGGAACTGAGATAACACCCCGCGTTACGCGCGCTTGGACGCGAAGGTTGCGATGGTCGTCGACCGCTGGGCAGCGCTGAACGCAAGCATCTCGCCGGAACCGCTCGCCATCCATGCCTTATCGGCCGCCTTCCCATGCGCCGCTTCCTTCTTCTCCTCACCCTCGCCTTCACCACCGGGCTCGTCGCCCAACAGCCACCCGCCCCGGCCAAACAGGATCCGGCGCTGCTCCAGGAACTCAACGACCACCTCTGGACGCCGTTTCACGAGGCCTACCGCGACAACGACGCGGAGAAATACATCGCGCTGCACCGCCCCGAGTTCATCCGCGGCGAAGGCCGGCCCCGCGTCGTGCGGACGCTGGAGGAATACGCCGGCGGCGTGCGCCGCTCCTTCGCGAGCTGGAAGGAGCGCGGGTTGAAGATTGACCTGCAGTTCCGCTTTCTCGAGCGCATCGTGAAGGACGCGCAGGCCTCCGAGCGCGGCATCTATCAATTCGCGCTGACCAATGCCGCAGGGCAGACGCAGAAATTCTACGGCCAATTCCACACCTTCGCCCGCAAGGTCGACGGCCGCTGGCAGTTCGTCGTCGATTACGACTCGGACGAGGGCGGCACGATCGACGAGGCGAAGTATCTCGCCGCCGCGGCGGTGGACGACTTCAGCCGGTTCTGAGCGCGGCGCGCGCTGTCTGGAGCGTGCCGTAAGCGGGCGTCTTTTGCCCGCGCGTGAAATCATGCCTCAGCCGAACCAAGTCAGCGGCGCCGCGCTGCTTACTCGTGCCCCCACGAGGCCGGCGGCGCCGCGACGGGTTTCGTGAGGTCGAACTCGACGCGGAAGCGGCGGTTCTCCGCCTCGCGGCGCAACGCGTAGGTGAAGGCCTTCCCCGGCTCGACGATCATCGTCCAGATGTTCGTCTTCGCGGCCGGGATGAGCTTGGCCGTGAATTCATCCGCCGCGAAATCCTGCCGCGCCGCCGTGCCGGCCTCGGTCGTGTCGCCGCCGTATTGCGTGACGGCATCCTCGCTCCCGTCCTCGTGGCGATGGTCGTGCTTGAGACGCAGCCCCGTCGGCGTGCGCGTGATGACCCAGGTGCGCGAACGGTTTTCGCCGACGTGGAATGGGATGTGGATCTCGTTCTCCGAGCAGCGCCGCACGTGCATCACCATGCGTTGCCCGCCGAAGGCCGCGTCGGACGCCGCCGTGCCCTCGGTCATCTTGCCCTCGAAGGCCTGGCCGCAGAGCGCCGTGAGCCGTTGCCAAAACTCATCCTGCGGCCCGGAGGCGAGTGCGGAGACAGCGAACAGCGGGAGGAGAAGCATCGACTTTAAATGTTTCATGCTCCGACCAAAACCCACCGGCTCCGGCATGGCGAGCCCGCAGACCTCACACGATGGAAGTGGAAGCCCGCCGACTGGCACGCGCGACGCGGGCAAGTTGCGCGACGCTTCGGCCAAGTTTTGCGCAGGTGGTCCGCTTGACCCTTGGGCGAGTTCGCACAAGCTCTCTTCAGCGCCCGAGACGCTTACCGACAGCCACGCTGGAGCGCGGCTGCCGGCGGACCAA
>CAYYVB010000024.1:0-3444 GCA_964475035.1 uncultured Opitutaceae bacterium
CGGCACCGCCCCATCCCTGTTTCTTTACCAAAGTTTCAATCCGCGCGCCCCGCGAGGGGCGCGACGGCAAAGCTTAAAGCCTGCGGCCCGCCTCTAGTGTTTCAATCCGCGCGCCCCGCGAGGGGCGCGACTCGCCGGGCATCCCCAACGAGGTCATCCTTTCCTGGTTTCAATCCGCGCGCCCCGCGAGGGGCGCGACATGGTTGGCTCCTCGACCGCCTCGCACGGATTGTTTCAATCCGCGCGCCCCGCGAGGGGCGCGACGACCGAGATGTGCCGACGAGCGGCACGAACGGAGTTTCAATCCGCGCGCCCCGCGAGGGGCGCGACGCACGTAGGCGACGAAGCGCTCCGGGTATGCCGCGTTTCAATCCGCGCGCCCCGCGAGGGGCGCGACAGCCGCGAACCGAAGTGTATGAGATTGAGGATGTCAAAGAACGGATTTCGCGAAAGGCTCCCGGCCAGCGCTTGTTCTCCACGGGATGTAGGTCAGTCGCCCGCGATCTGCCCGTGTCTGAGTGGGTTCGGATTATCGCGGACCTTCTCTGGGGGAGCCTGATTGGAGCAGGTCCGCGCCCCATAGTTTAGACGACCAGCGGTCCCTCGGGGTCCAGCGTCGGCTTTGCGCCATGATGTTCGACACGTCGCTGCCATTCGTTCCCGAGCAGGTAGAAGCGCAGGCTGTCTTTCTCCAAATCGGCGAGCTGAAGCAATTCCGCGCGCAGGGCGACCCATTGGTCGTTTTGCAGGACGCATTCGAAGACGGAGTTCTGCACGCGTTGGCCGTGGTTCTCGCAAGCACGCGCGACACGACGCAGGCGGCGGGGGCCTCCGGGGCTGGAGGTGGAGACATCGTAACTGACAAGGATGAGCATGGGAAGGCGGGCGCCACGTCAGCGCCATTCGAACGGGGGATAAGCGTCGAGATCGCCGCGAAGATGACGGGCGAGGAGCAGGGCTTGGGCGTGGAGCAACAGGCCGATGGGGAGTTTGTCGTCGAGAAAGGGGTGTTCGATTTCCTCCTGTTTGCGTTTCTGCCAGGCGGTGAGGACTTCCTTGCGGCCATCGGCGGTGAGGAGCACAGCTCCGGTCTCAGCGTGTTGGAAATGTTCGGGGCGGATCTGCTGGCGGTTGATCAGGGCGAGGGCGAAACGGTCGGCGAGCGGGGCGCGAAATTCCTCGATGAGGTCAAGGGCGAGGGAATCGCGGCCGGGGCGGTCGCGGTGGAGGTAGCCGACGGCGGGATCGAGGCCGTGCGTGGTCAGCGCCGCCGCGGCATCGAAGCGGAGGAGAGTGTAAAGATACGAGAGAAGGGCGTTGATCGGATCGGTGGGCGGCCGGCGGTTGCGATCTCCGAAAGGGAAATGCTCGCGTTGTTGCGCGACTAACTGGGCGAAAATGGCGAAGTATTGCGCGGCAGCTTCGCCTTCAAGGCCGCGGACCGTGGCGAGGTCGGGCGCGCCGGCGAGCGCGCGCAGGCGATGAGCGATGAGGTCGGCGGCGCGCTCGAGGGCCGCCGGGTCGGGCGAGCTTTCGCGGGCGGCGCGGCGCAGGACGTGGCGGGTGTTGGCGAGTTTGCCGGCGACAAAGGCGCGGGCAAGCGCGGTGGCGGAGGTTGGATCGTCGGCGCGGCGGTATTGCTCGCGGCGGAGAAGGACGTTGCCCGAGGGCGCGCCGACGACGTCGGCGAGATGACGGCCGTATTCCGTGAGGAAGGCGACGGCGATGCCGGCTTCGGCACACGCGCCGAGAAGGAAGGGAGAGCAGAGGACGTTGCCGAAGCAGACAACACCGCCGAGGTTGAGGAGCGGGAGCCGGAGCCGGGTTTCCTTTTCGACTTCGACGACGACGGTTTCGCCGTCTTTGCGGAGGTAGGCGCCCTGCGTGGTGATGTAGAGGGTATTGAGGAGGCGGCGCATGGCAGGGTCAGTCGGCAGCGGAGAGAAGTTTTGCGAGGTGGGCGGAGGCGCGGTGGCGATCGAGGCGTGGTTGGCAGAGCGCGAACAGAGAGCAGGAGCGGCACTTCGGCTCAAACTCCGGCGGCGGGGTGCGACCGCTGGAGAGGGTCGCTTGCATGCGGGCGGCAAGGTCGCGAGTGGCGGTGCGGAGAACGTCGTCGAACGTCACGTCGAGCCGCCGATGGGTTTCGCCGTAGAAGATCGCGCCGGCAGGCACGGACGTGTGGAGCATCTCCTCAAGGCAGAGGGCTTGGGCGCAGAGTTGGATGGCGTCGGCGGAGTGGGCCTTGGGGCGGCCGCGTTTGTATTCGATGGGGAAGGGGCGCCACGCGCCATCGGGCTGGCGGTGAAACTCCACGATGTCGGCGACGCCGTGGACGCCGAGAGAGTGAGAGTGGAGCGGGAGGGCGCGGGCGATGCGGAGGTCGCGGCGCGATTCGGTGCCGGCTTCGTGGGCGCGTTCGTGGAGGACGCGGCCCTCGGCGGTGCGCGTGTTCTCCGCCCAAAGGCGCTCGACGTGGATGAGCGCGCATTGGCGCGGGCAGAACGAGAAGTGTTGCAGGGCGGAGAGGGGAAAGGTGTCGATCTCAGCCATGCGGGCGGGGGTGGCTCAGCGGTTGCTGGGGTGAAAACCAATTTTACGCCGGTGGCGCGGACCGGCGTCGGAAACGGCGAGTTGTCGGATGGCCTGCACGACACCGTGTTTGGTAATGGCCCAGGGGAGGTGCTCGATGCTTTGCCCGCGGTTCAAGGTCGCAATTTGCGACCTTGAACGTTGGAGCGTCTCGACCCCCTCGCGCGGAAGTTGGACGCAGAAGTCCTCTGGGAAGCGACGGGCGTTGCGTTTCACCTGCTCGTTGAGGCGCTTGGTGGCACGCCGCAGAGAGCCGCGAGATCGGCGGCGAGGATGACGCGCTGGCCCCGGAGCACGACGATGCGCGATTGGCTGCGCTCGGCGGGCACCGGGGCAGGTGAATCGGCGGGAGTGGAGGCCGGCATAGCCGGGTGGGATTCAGATCCACTCCTCGACCGTGACGCCGGACGGGATCGCGGCGGAGTCGATCGTCACGGTGTAGTCGGAGTAGGCGCGCGGGGCGTCGACCCCGGCGTTCTTCGCGATTTTCACCGCTTCGAAGAGTTTGTGCGCGGGGGCGTTGCCGAGTGCGGTGGCGTGCTTGAAGGCGACGCAGCGGCGCGCGCCCATGAGTCCGCGCGCGGCGGAGCGATCGAGCTCGAACATCTGGGCGAGCGCAGTCTTGAGCGTGGCGAGATCATCTTCCGAGAAGCCGGTTTGCTTGGCGAGGAACGGATTGATGAAGCCGTGGGCGAGGTAGAGGCCGTAGGGAATGGTGAACTTGCGGCCCATGGTGCGATTGTCGCCGTCCTGTGCGGCGGCTTCCCGCTGAGTGGTGACCGCGCAGCGGGTGACGGCGTGCTCGAGCGAGACGACGGGCGAAATGCTGCGCGCGAAGGTGAGCTGCACGGG
>CAYYVB010000024.1:3454-17004 GCA_964475035.1 uncultured Opitutaceae bacterium
GGCCGCGCACCTGGCCGCAGTTGATCTCGGTGCTCATGACGGCGCCGAAGGTGCGGATATCGAAGAAATTCTCGCACATCCAGGCGCGGACGGCTTCGACGTCAGGAGCCTTGGCCTTCTTGGGGTCGAGGCTCTTGGCGGTGTAAGCGCGCTGGTGCTGATCGTTGAGCACGGCTTTCTCGCGGACGTAGATGTCGTAGCCCGCGGCCTCGGCTTTCGTGAGCTGGACGAAGTTGCGGATTTTGCGCTTCAGGCAGACGTCTGTGACGATGCCGTGGCCCGTCTCGGGATCGACGCGCGGGAGGTTGCCGGCATCGGGGTCGCCGTTGGGGTTGCCGTTGGTGGCGTCGAAGAGGAGGGCGAAGTCGTAGCGGTGGTTCATGGGAATAAGGGTTGAGGAGGGTGGTTTAGTTGGGGAAAGGGGGATCAGGCTGCGGGTTGGGCGGCGGAGTCGGCTTTGGTGTAGAAGGCCTGCCGTTGGTGATAGTAACCGAGGGCGAAGAGGCTTTGGCCGGCGAGGTCGAGATGGGCGGGCATATCTCCGAGTTCGGAGACAATTTCCTGCACAAGTCGCTCGCGGTTCACTTTCAACCCGATGCCGCGCTCGCCGGCGGCTTTGGAAAGGTGATGTTGATAAGTGCGGAGCAAGCGCGGGAAGACGGCGCGCGGCGTCGCCGACGCGGCGCTGTAGAAGCGGTCTCTGATGGTGGCGTTGATGCCGGGCAGGGCGTCTTCTTGGGTCTTTTCGAGGGCGGCAAAGAGCCGGCCGAGGCGGTAGGCAGGTTCAGATCGGGAGGAATCGAGGCTCATGGGGAGGTCGAGATGGTGGTTGCGGTTGAGAAAAGCCTTGAGGATCGCACAGCGGAGATAACCGACGTCGTGGTCGGCGCGGATGCGGTTGAGCACGGCGCTGACAAGCGTCGCGGGGTAGGGAGCACCGGTGAGCACGGCGCGGAGATAGGGTCCGGCGAGAAGCGGCGGGATGTCCTTCGACTCCCGGGCAGTTTGGCGCAGGAGCAGCCAGAGCGCGGGAAACTCCGGTTCCTGCTCGGGGAAGCGGCGCACAAGGCGCAACGCGCCGTAGTGCGCGCGTAGATTTGTGATGAAACCCGCGAGCGTGTCGACCGACCAGAAGCGGACCGAGAGGCGCGCTGCGTTGGGCGCGAGGCCGAGCACGTAGAACGGCGTCTCGGCGCGGTCGCCGAGGTCGCCCACGGCACGGCCGCCGCCGCCGCGGAGGAGTTCGAAGAAGGTCTGCAGTCGGGCGCGGAGGGACTCGTCCTGCGCCAGCGTTTTTTCGTCGGCCGCGTGGCCATCGAGGAACCCGGCCAAAAATCCCTCGGTGGCAGTCGGCGCGCCGGTCCAGAAAACGGTGGTGGTGTCGCCGACTTGCAACCGATGCACCGACGAACGCGGGCCGGCGAGGAGGGCGTTGAGCGCCGTGGCGTGGCGAAAGGCGACAGGTGCGGAGATCGGAGAGTTGAGACCCTGATCCTTGCCATAGGAGGTGAAGGCGTCGCAGTTGAAGGAGATGATTTTCGCGCCGCTGGATTGGGCTCCGGCCACGCCCTTGATCGCAGGCTCGACCAGCAGGGCGAGCGGCTGGTCGGACTCGCCGGTGACGAGACATTGACCGTGCGGGGCGACGGGATCGGCGACGGCTTGGGTGCGGTCCCAGTAGGCGCGGACGACGGCGCGCTCGTGGATGTAGCTTTTTTCACCAGCGAGGCGAAAGACACCAAACCCAGTCGCAGCGAAGTCATCGAGCTGCGTCTTGAACTCGAGCGCGCGAGCCGGAGTCCACGCACGAAGAAATGCGCAGACCGCGGCGAAGCCCGCATCGCTGGCAAGCGCAGGCTCGGACGCGGCGAGGTCGAGATGGCGCTGGCGGAACGCGGCGAAGGCTTTCGCGGTGCGCTCGGGTTTTTCGTCCTCGGACTTGTAGCCGAGGAGGTAGGCGCTGTTGTCCCAGAGAAAGCATGGGTTGAGGCCTTGACCGGGCGGTTTCGCCTGACCGGGAACGGAGAGCTGGCGCGCGAGCGGTTTCTTGCCGGAGGTATCGCGTTCGTCCTGCGGCGGCGAGGCGAGCGAGCCGTCCGGGTTCAACACGAGGCAGAACGAGATTTTCTGGGTGCTGTAGCCCGGCAGCGCGAGACCGTAGCGCTCGTCGTCGGCGAGGCGAACGTAGAGTTGATCGAGCGCGCGCAGCGGCGAGGAAGCGAAGTCGGGAGTGGAAGTGTTCATCGACATATCAGGCTCGGGCGGCGGAGAAGGGCGGGACGTGGAGCACACCGTCCTGCAGCTGGGCGGCGAAGAAGCGCGGTGTGGCGGAACGGACGGCTTTGGTTTTTGCGTCCTGGTCGAAGACGAGGTCGTGGAGCATCCAGCCGAGGTTGCGCTGACGATCGGCGGCGGGGAGCGTGCTCTCGGGTAGCGGGTCACCCGGTTCGAGCAGCGTGAAGCGCGCGGGAAACTCGCGGCATCCAAAGTAAGGTTGTTGGAAACACTGTCCGTCGCGTGCGCGGCGGGTGAACATGTCGAGGTGTTTGCCCTCGCAGTCCTTGGCCGGGAGTTCGGGGCCGCCGCGTTCGAAGCGGAAATCGAGCACGTCGAAGTGCGCTTCGATCACGTAGGCGACGTCGCGCAAGATCAGCGCGGCGCGTTGCTGGCGGTCCTCTTCGATCGCGATGCCTACGTTGCCGGTGCCGGCGCGCATCGCGGCGCGGGCGGAGGCGAGCGGGATCTTGGATGCGATTTCGTTGCGCCGGACGGAGGTTAACTGGATCGGACGCAACACATGGATACGGTCGATGACCCAGCGGATCTGGGGCTTCCAATAGATCGCTTCGAGCACGCCGCGGGCGGCGGACGGCGTGATGACATCGTAGGAGACGCGCTCGGCCTTCATTTCGGGCCGGGTGAAGAGGGCATAGTCGGCCGTGAGGTGGAGGCGGATTCCGTAGGGCATGGGGTTAGACGGTGAGTTTTTCTGGTTCGTAGAGGCGGTCGTGGGAGAGCTGGAGGCCGAGCGTTGGTGAGTAGGCCGTGTCGTCGTCGAGCACGAGGAAGCGGTCGTGAAGTTGCACGAGGCCACGGCCGAGACTGGTGCGGGCGACGACTTCGGGGATCTGCACGACGTAGCGTTGCAGACGGCGGGCGAGGTCGCGTTGGCCGGTCGGATCGAAGGTGTGGCGCAGCCGATCCACGAGTGAGCGGCCGTGTTCACCGTAAGGAACGATTACGGCTGAGGTCGCGGACTCGATGAATTGGAAGCGCTCGGCGCAGTCCTTGAACCGGAAAAGCAGCAGGTGCTCGGGGCTCCACGTCCGCGGGTGATCTTGCGGGAAACAGTCAAGGATACGCTTGATGTCGGTTTGGTCTTCGTGGCGCCAGTAATGCAGACGGAAGTAGTCCTCAATCGCGGCCGGGGAAAGCGGGTCGGCGAGATGCAGGGGGAGGATTTCGGCGGCGGACTCGGCCGTGCGACGCAGAAAGCCCGCGGGAATGGGGGCTTCCGGCGTGAAGACGAACACTTCACCGCGGCGCAGTTGCCCGTGGGCGTCCATAAGCTTTCCCTCACGGTTGCAGCGACCGGCGGCTTGGGCGATGGAGTCGAGTCCCGCGAGGGCGCGATAGACGACGGGAAAATCCACGTCCACTCCGGCCTCGATGAGCTGCGTGGTGATAACCCGACAGGGCAGCCCGTGGAGCAACGCGTGGCGGACGGAGCCGGGTTGCGGGTTGCGCGGGTCGCCGAGCACTGCGCTGCGATGGGCGGGACACATCAAGGCGCTGAGGTGTCGGTTGGCAGCATCGGTCGGCAGGAGGCGGAACAAATCCGCCGCGTGGCGGCGCGTGTTCACGATGCAGAGGGCCTGCGGATGGGCGGCAAGGCGTGCAGCGAGTGCGGTGTCGGCCAGCGGTTCCTTGCCTAGTGAGCTAACATTCACGCGAGCAAGCGTGTCGAAGAGCACAGCGCGGTCGGGAACGATTTCGCGGACATTGCGCAGGCCGGACTTGAAGTCGTCGCGCTGGGTGATGGCCGGCTGCGTGGCGGTGCACAGCACCACGGAGGCGTGGTAGTTCGGGCGGCCGTCGGCGCCATGTCGGGTGAGTTCGCTGAGCGCCGCCAGACAGGGGCGCAGCAAGGTGACCGGAAGAGTCTGAGCCTCATCGAGCACGATGACGCTCCGCGCCAGGCGGTGGAGCTTGCGGCAGCGGGACGGTTTGGCGGCGTGAAGCGATTCGAAGAACTGCACACTCGTGGTCACGATGATGGGCGCGTCCCAGTCTTCGGTCGCGAGGCGCGCAGTCGGCGTGAGGTGAGTAGAGTCGGGATCGAGATTGGAGTGGTGCTCGACCACCACGTCATCCCCGAGCGAGGCGAACACCTCGCGGAATACGGCGGCATTTTGCTCGATGATGCTCGTGAACGGGAGGACGTAGACGATCCGCTCCAGGTCGTGGGCGAGCGCGTGTTCCAGGGCGAACGCAAGCGACGAGAGTGTCTTCCCGCCACCGGTCGGCACGGTGAGCGAAAACAATCCCGGTGCATCGCTGGCGCGCGCCCGACACGCTGCGAGCACGGCGGCGCGGGCGCGCTGGACTGGCGATGAGGGTTCCCCGAAACGCGAGAGGTATCGGTTGAGGCAGGTGCGTAGATCTTCCAGCGAGGGCTTTTTGCCGGAGCGGAGCGCGGCGCGGCCAGGAGTCATGAACTGCTCCGTATCGCGCCAGTCGGCGTCGACGAGTGCCGAGAACGACATGCGCAGAAAGAAACCCAGCGCGTATCCCGAGGCGAAAGCGTGATTGGGCGGGTGAGCTTTCGCTGGAGTCGCGAGCAGGGTGGACGGCGCGGCGGCGAACGGCTCAATTGATTTCGCCAACCGTGCTTCGAGGCAGGAAGGAGTTGCATCTCGACCGTTCGGCAGTCCGCTGTGGTGTCCGGCGATGAGATAGCCGAGGAGCGGGCCGAGTTTGGGCAGGTTCAGCACGGCGTGCTGTGCCCCGGCGGTGGAGTGATCGGGGCCGCGAGAGGGAGACTCGCCATCGGCATCCGGATCGGTGGCGGCGTTGAGGTAGTGCTGAAACGCATCGGAAAACTTGCCCAGATCGTGCCAGAGGCCGGCGAGGCGTGCCCAGTCGGCGGCGTCGAAGGCTCCCGCGAATTGGGCCGCGAGCCGGGCGACTTCCTCCAAGTGGCCGGGCTGCGTCGCGTCCCCGGTATAGAGGGGTTGCCAGCGCGACTTGTCCGGGTCGGGTGTGCCGTCGGGGCGGGTGGCGGTGTGGGCGTAGGGGATCATGCGCGACGAAGCGGCTTTCGCGCATGATTATAGCGCGGGGGTAGGACATCCGCAGTCCGGGGCGGAGAAAATTTTCCGGCGGCAGACACAGATTATCGACCAAGGGTGTCCGCCTGTGTGCGTGCGGCGGAGCGGGGTGCACGTGGCCCGTGACGTCGCGAGGTTGGGATTGGCCGTGGGGCGGGTCAAACCACGAGTGTCAGTGTGGTTTGGGGTTTTCCGGCCTGCTGCCACTTGCCTGACACTCGGAAAATCTACGTCACGCTTTCCTGTGACGGCTCCCTTCGCTGGCAGACCAACCGCCTGCACGACCGCGCGAATACAGCTTAACTCAAACAGCCGAAGAGGAAGTGCGTGGCCGGGTGACTCGCTTGATGTTAAGCATGACCTACGGTTTCACGGGTGCTGAATCTGCGGGGTAGATCGAGGGTTTCCTCTGGATAACCCAAAAAATTCTCACGGCGCGGCTTGCATTGAGGCGATGAAGGCCTCGGCCTCGCGGATGGACTTTTCCATGTCGGCGATGAGGCGGCCGATGTCCTTCTGCAGGTCGCGCGAAGTGTCGCCGAGCGAGCCGACCGCCTGGGCGTTGAGGTTGTGCTTCAGGAAGAGCACCTGGTCGCGGAACGTGGCGAGGATTGGGTCCATGCGGTCCGCCGCGGCGGTCATGGTGCGGCGCAATTCCTCGTAGCGACGACGCGTGGTCGCGAGTTGACGCGCGCTCTGATCGCGGAGGCTGGTGTTGGCATACTGCGCGAGTTCGACGTTCCATTCTTCAAAGAGGGCGCGCGCGACGTTGTCGATCGCGTCGATACGGTCACGGACCTCCTTCGCGCGCGACTCGCTCCGCTTGAACTCGTCGTTCAGGCGGTCGTAGGTGGCCTTCAGCTCGGTGGCCGGGACCTTCGTGACCGCGAGGAACTGCTCGAGCGCGCTGGCGAACTGCTGCTTGGCCTCGTTCTGGGCGTCGCGCGCGGCTTCGACGCGGTCGACGAGGATCTGGCGCTTCGGGATGCCGATCTTCTCCATCGCGCCGTAATATACGGTGTTGCAACCGGTGAACGCGAGGGCGAGGCAGGCGAGGAGGGCGAAGCGGAACATGCCGCAAGGGAAAACAAAAGCGGAGCCGGCGCAAGCCGGGCTCCGCGGGGGGAAGAGGAGGATCGGATGCGACGCTCAGCGCGCGAGCCGGCCATCAACGGACGCCTTGCCGCCGCCGAGGGCGAGCAGCGCCGCCACGATGCCAAGGGCGAGGATGAAGAACTCGATGCCTTCGCCCTTTTGCTGGCCGAACCAGTTCATGAAAAACCCGTGCTGCCAGTGCATCGTCATCGCCACGGCCATCACGCCGCCGACGCCGAGCGCGGCGAGGCGCGTGCCGAACCCGACGAGCAGCATCACGCCGCCGACCGACTCGGCGAGGATCGCGAGCAGGGCGAAGATCCACGGCGCCCCGACCGTGCCGGTCAGGTAGCCCATCGTGCCTTCGAAGCCATAGCCGCCGAACCAGCCCAGCGTTTTTTGCAGGCCGTGCGGCAGGATCATCGCCCCGAGGGCGAGACGGAGGAAAAGGGGCGCCACCGAATCGGTGGTCGCCACGGAAGAGTGGAGGAGGGCTTTTAATTGCATACGCAATTAAAAACCCAGAATAAGTTGCGGATGCAACTAAAAAGTGCATTTTCTTTCGCATGAAGCCGCCCGCCCTCCCGGAAACGCATCTCGAAGCCTGGCGCCGTTACTACGTGTCCTTCTGGCGCATCTTCGCCGCCATCGAGGCGGAGCTGGCGGCGGCGGGGCTGCCGTCGCTGAGCTGGTATGATGCGCTCTACGAGCTCTACCTCGCGCCCGACCGCCACCTGCGCATGAGCGAGCTGGCGCGCAGCGCGCTGCTCAGCCGCAGCGGCCTCACGCGCCTGGTCGACAAGCTCGAGCGCGAGAAGCTCCTTGAGCGCAAGTCCTGCCCGAAGGACGGACGCGTGCAGCACGCCGTGCTCACCGACAAGGGCGTCGAGCTGTTGCGCAAGATGTGGCCGATCTACCGCGCCGGCATCGCCCGGCATTTCGCCGCGCACCTCACCGAGGCCGAGGCCCGCGACTTCGCGCGCCTGCTCACGAAGGTCGCCGCCGCCGGCGAACAGGCCTGCGAGAAGGCGAAGAAACTCGCGCCCTGAGCGCGTAGCGCCCGCGAAGGACCCGCGAGGCCCGGCTTGCCTGCGCCCGGCCGCGAGGTAGAAATTGCGCCGTGAATCGCCGCTCCTTCCTCGCCCGCTTCGGCGGTTGCCTGCTCGGATTGAGCTGGGCTGCGACCGTCGCGCGCGGCGCGCTGTCGACCGAGGATCTGATCCGCGATGCCATCAAGCGGCGCCGCAGCCTGCACCTCACCTACGCCGGTCACTCGCGGATGGTCGAGCCGCACGCGCTCGGCATCACTCCCGGCGGACACCGCGCGATCGTCGTCTGGCAATTCGGCGGCACGAGCCGCACGAACCCACCCACCGGCTGGCGAACCTTCCACCTCAACGCCATGAGCGACGTGCAGCTCACGGTCCGCAGCTTCACCGTCCGCCCCGACTACCAGCCGCGCAAGATCGCCCTCCGCACGATCGAACTCGACGTCCAACCGGAAGAGCCCGCTCCCAACCGCTGACGCGAAAGTTACTTCGTCGCCACCACCGGCGTCCAACGCACGAGCGGCTGCTTGGCGGCGACATAGAGCGGATGACGCGGGTGGCCCTCCTGCGTCGTGCCGAGACACCACAGCTCGCGTCCCGCGAAGAGTTTCACGACCGCATCGGCGCGCGCCTGGAATTCCCCGCTCACGCCCCACGCGGCGACGATCCGCTCGCACCGCTCCGCCGCGGCGAGGAGCGCGGCGTCGTTTTCCGGTCCGACCGGATCCGGATCCGCCATCATCTCCTTCGGGTAAGGCGTGCGCAGCGCGAAGAGGTTGGCCATCCAGAACCCGTCGAACCCCTCGCGCTGCGAAAACGCCCGGATGCGCGTGAGCGTCGGGTCGAGCTGCTGCTCGTCCGCCGTCGAGGGATTGAGCCCGATCCACAGGATGAGCCGGTCCCCGAAGAGCGGATTCCACCGGTGCACAAGCGAGTAGCGGTGCCGGCGATCGGGCGAGAAGTGGCAGGGGTTTTCCAAGGCGCGCATTAATCCGACTGGCGCGGAATGCGTCAAACTGGCAAACGACCGCATGGCCTGGCGCATCGATGAGCACGTCGTCCGCGGCGAGATCGACAACCGCACGCGCGGGCGCGTCGTCGGAAAAATCTGGTTCGCCGGGCGCGCCGAACCCGTCGAGCTCGACCTCGCCGGCAACTGCTGGCGCGACCTCGCGGGCCGGCGGCTCGTCTTCACCAACCCGCAGCCGCAGCCGGGCCTGCCCGACTCGCTCGCGCCCCGACAGGACGGTGTCGTCGGCGACATCACCGCTTCGCGCAAGGTGAAGGTGCCCGACATCCCGCTCGACCAACTCCACCTCTACTACAAGACCGGCCACGAAATGCCGTGGCATTGGGGCAACGCGCTTTACCTCGAATGGTTTTCCTCGGCGAACGGCCGCATCGTGATCGAGACCGCCAGCTTTGAGCTGAAGGTCGACGGCGAATCCGCATGGGAAATGTCCGAGGCCGAGGAGGCCGGGCAACGGCGCGCCAACGGCGAGGCGCTGACCGGCTTCATGGACCGGCTGAACGCCGCCGCGGCCGGCGGCGAACTCGTGGACGACACGCCCGCCGAGTGGGACGAGGAACCGCTGACCGAAGCGGAGGCCGAGGCGATGCAGGCGCGCAGCGACCTGTTGAGCGATCGCATCGCCGCGCGGCTGGAGCGCGAGGGCGACGACGCGGATTTCGAGCGCATCATGGACGAGGAGATGGCGCGCCTCCGCCGCGAGCGCGGCGAACCCGAGCCGACCGAGGAGGAACTCGCGCGCAGCGCCGAATGGATCGACGAACTGAACGCCGCCGCCGAGGAGACGCTGGCCAATCCTGACCCGGAATTGGAAGAGAGCGGGCGCGAGAAACACCCGCTCGCCGAGCGCGTGCACGAGCTTACCCTGCAACTGCACGGCAGCGCCGACGACGAGCGCTGGATCCCCGAAGGAGCCCCGTCGGAGCATCCGGTGCAGGCCTTGCTCGACGCGACGATGTGCGCCGGCGCGAAACTCGCCGGAGCGCTCAATGGCGGCCAATGGCCGCCCGATTTGGAAATCTCCGCGCTGACCATCGTGCGCCTGAAGAAGGCGCGCGACTACCTCGACGACGCGGTGCGGGCGCTCGAGTCGTGTCAGGAGGAAAAGCTCCTCACGCCCGCGCAGATGGGCCCGGTGCTGGCGGAACTCACGGACGCCATCATGGACACCGACGCTCTCATCGCCGCACTCCGCGCGCGGCTGGAGCGCGGGACGGAGTGAGCGGGCGCGTCGGCCGGGCGAGGGATCAAGAGGTTAGGATAAAAGCTGATACCAACGGGAGGAGCGAAATGCTGATTCCGATAGCGCCCCAAAAGCGGCACTGTTCTTTTGCTTCAATCGACCAGCCCCCGAAGAGCAGGCCGGCGCATATCAGAGGAAACAGCAATATGAAGGCACCGTTTGTCGGTGTAGCTCCGGGCAGCAACAGCACCAAATTGGCCAATGTGCCCAAGACAAGAGACGCGCTCCACTTCCACTCACGTCTCACGGTGGTCTGCCTCTCGTGCGCGTGGTAAGGGCCGTTCTCTGACCATTGGCTCACGGTGTTCGCGGGAAGGTCACTATGGGTGATTTGAATCCGCAATGTTAACTCGGCAACAAAGGCGTCACATTCGGCCGCTTGGTGTTTTTCGCGCATCACACTGAAACGAAGCCGCCCCCATTGATCTTTGAATTGATAGAAAACGAACGGCCGACTCAGTTGCAGGGCGACCACAAGGCCCAGGCAGCCGAAACCGACAGACCACACGATCAGATGGCGCGGCAGTGCATCCTGACCCAACAGCCACCAAGCACTGACAGCACTAATCAGCACCATGAAGAGGGGCACGATCAGCGTGGCGGGTATCACGCGGGAAACGCGGGTGAATTTCGCATTCAGTGAGCGCAACGGCACGTTGACCCTGTCGCGGTTTCCGAACCGACAATTCACAATTTCCAAATCAAGGCCGTTAATCTGAAAAATTACTGAGCCGAAGGGCGATTTTTCCACAAATGTCGGCCGGGACATGGGAGTAAGAACGCCAAAGGGGGCGGCACCCATCAAGGCAAACCGGTTTCCGTCACCGCGGCGCCGTGAGCAATCGATCGCCGTGCCGGGCGGGACTTCGGGAGTTCTTATTCGCACCTCACGCCGGCGAGCGTTCGAGGGCGTCGAGGATGGCTTGGGCGACGTAGGCGCGGCTGCGGCTGCGACCGGTGATCTCGCGCAGGTGGCCGGCGGCGACGAGCGATTGCAGCACTTTCGCGGCGGTCGGATGCGAAACATCCATGACCCTGGCCGCCTCCGTCACCGAGATGTGCGGGCGGACGAAAAGCTGCGAGACAAGCGCGGCTGAACCCTTGCCGTGGTCTTCGAGCAGGAGGCGTTCGCGCAGCGCGATGAGTTTGTGCACGCGGCGCACGGCATCGCGCGAAGTCTCCTCGACGCCGACGAGGAAGAATCGGATCCACGCGCCGTAGTCGCCGTCGGTGCGCACGCGCAGGAGCAGGCGGTAGTAGTCCTGCCGGTGCCGCTCGATGTAGTCCGAGAGATAGAGCAGGGGTTGCGAGAGCCGGCCGCGCTCCATGAGGAAGAGCGTGATGAGCAAGCGCCCGATGCGCCCGTTGCCGTCGAGATAGGGATGGATCGCCTCGAAGTGCTCGTGGATGAGCGCGCACTGCACGAGGTCGGGCATGACCTCGCGGGTGTGGATGAATTTCTCCCACGCGCTGAGGAGTTGAGGGAGTTCGTCCGGCGGCGGTGGCACATAGGTGGCATTGACCGGGTTACTGCCGGCGGGGCCGATCCAGTTCTGCGAACGACGAATCTCCCCGGGCGTGGCGAATTGTCCGCGCACACCGGTCATGAGTTTCGCGTGCATCTCGTTCATCAACCGGAGCGACAACGGCAGCACGGCAAGTCGCGCCATGCCGTGCTCCAGCGCGGCGACGTAGTTCAGCACCTCCTGCACATCATCCGGTGAGGCGGAAGCTTGGTCGGGCTGACCGGCCTCGTTCAGGAAAATGTCCGCCAGCGAGGCCTGAGTGCCTTCGATGCGTGATGAAAGCACCGCCTCGCGGCGCACCAACGGATCGATCAGCAGGTGGGGATTGGGCAGCTGCCGGCCCAGGCCGGAGAGTTCGCCCAAGGCCGCATCGGCGCGGGAAAGCGCCAGAATCAGGTCGCTCCCCAACGGCAGCTCTGCCGGCGGAAGGGCCGGAATAAAGGCATAGTAACCGGTGGGGTGATGAACCACGCGGCCAGCCGTCGGGGATTGAAAGATTTTTGGATCCACTGGAATTCAGTTAAAAAATAGCCTATTAAATTTCACAAGCCACGCTTTAATTAAAAAATCGTCGGATAATTTACACTAAAATCGCCTCAGATTGTGGTTCAACAGCGAGGGCGAGCCCCTAAATCCAGGCGGATAATTCAAGAAAAGGGTGGTTTGGGTAGACCCCGGTCCCTTGCCAAACGCAGACAGGCGACCTCCTGCGAATGATGCGAATGGGCGCGAAGGAGGGAGGGGCGAGCCATCGCCCGGCGAGCGCAGCCTGCGTCGATCGGCAGGCGGGACGCCTGCGCTACGCGGACCTTGGCGCTCAGTAAACCTGCTCTTCCAGTAACGCGAAGAGTTCGGCTTCCGTGATGCGCTTCTGGCTCATGCTGTCGCGCTCGCGGAGGGTGAAGGTGTCGCCGGGCTTTTCGATCGTGTCGAAGTCGATCGTCACGCACCACGGCGTGCCGGCTTCGTCCTGGCGGCGGTAACGCTTACCGATGGCGCCGCCGTCGTCGTATTGCACGGCGTAGCGCTTCTTGAGCTTCGTGTAGAGGGCCTTGGCGCGGTTCGTGAGCTGTTCCTTGTTCTTGAGCAGTGGGAGCACGGCGACCTTCGTCGGCGCGATGCGCGGGGAGAGGCGGAGCACGGTGCGTTGCTCGACGTTGCCCTTCTCGTCCTTCACGTCCTCGACGGCGTAGGCCGAGGCGAGCACGGCGAGGAGGATGCGGTCCACGCCGACGGCGGGCTCGATCACGTGCGGCACGACCTTCTGCTTGGTCGCCTCGTCGAACCAGACCTGCGGCACGCCCGAGAACTTCTGGTGCTGCTGCAGGTCGTAGTCGGAGCGCGCGGCGATGCCCCAGAGCTCCTGCACGCCGAACGGGTAGCGGAACATGATGTCCACCGTGCGGCGCGAGTAGAACGCGAGCTTCTCCTTCGGGTGCTCGTGGAGCGAGAGGTGCGAGGCGGGCAGGCCGATGGAGACGAGCCAGTCCTGGCACCACTTGAGCCACTCCTCGTGGCAGGCGAGCCAGTCGGCGTCGGGGTGGATGAAGTATTCCATCTCCATCTGCTCGAACTCGCGCGAGCGGAAGATGAAGTTGCGCGGCGTGATCTCGTTGCGGAACGACTTGCCGATCTGGGCGATGCCGAAGGGCAGCTTCACGCGCGTGGTGTCCACGACGTTCTTGAAGTCCACGAACATGCCCTGCGCCGTCTCGGGGCGGAGGTAGGCGACCGACGAGGCGTCCTTCAGCGCGCCGACGTTGGTCTCGAACATCATGTTGAACGCGCGCGGCGGCGTGAGGCTGCCGGGCTCGCCGGTGGCGGGCGAGGGGATGAGCGGGATCTCGTCGGCGGTGGCCTCGGTGAATTCGCGGACCTTCACCGGTTCGAGCGCGCCTTGGATGGCCTTCTTGCGCTTGAGCTGTTCGGCCGCGGCCTGGAGCTCGCCCGCGGTGTTCTCCGACTCGAGGGCGGAAACGTAGCCGACGGTTTTGCCGTCGATGACGACGGCCGCGAAGAACAACTGATCCGCGCGATACCGCTGCTTGCTCACCTTGCAGTCGACAAGCGGGTCGGTGAAGCCGGCGACGTGGCCAGACGCCTCCCAGACCTTCGGGTGCATGATGATGGAGGTCTCGATGCCGACGACATCGTCGCGGCGGTGCACCATGTCGCGCCACCAGCAGTCGCGGATGTTGCGCTTCAACTCCACGCCCAGCGGACCGTAGTCGAAGAATCCGTTCAGGCCGCCGTAGATTTCGGAGGACGGGTAGATGA
>CAYYVB010000025.1:0-10678 GCA_964475035.1 uncultured Opitutaceae bacterium
GCCGGAATTTCTTCACCTCCCAGATGCGGAGCGTGAGCTGGAAATCGGCGTTGCGCGCGGTGAGCTCGGAAGTGACGACGTAATCGAGTCCGCCCTCGGTCGAGTCGTTGAGCTGGCGGACGTTGTCGGCGGTCCACGCGAGCGGGAAGAGCGCGTAGTGTTGCGCGCCCATGACGCCGATGCCGGCAAAAGGCTCGTAGCCGGCGCTGAAGCGGAAGGTCTCGGCGAACCAAAGCGCGAGTCCGCGGGAGAAGCGGCCGAGATCGTCCTCGGGCTGGGCGGCGCGCTCGAGGAGCTTGTCCTGGCCGAGCAACGCGCATTGGCCGAATGCGACGCGGCGCAACCGCGGGCCGGCCGGTGGCAACAGCCCGGGCGCGGCGGACTCGAGGCCGTAGAACCAGATCGGTTTGCTGATGCTGACGAGGCTGATGGTCGTCGCGCCGGCGGGCGCAGCATCGGCGGCGGATTCCTCGGCGGCGACCATCTCGGCGAGCGCGCGGGAAAAGCCGATGAGGCGCTCCTCGAGTTCTGGCCGGCCGAGGGAGAAGAGCAGGTCGAGCACGTGTTGCGCGGCCTCGGCCTGGCGCGTGGCGAGGTAGGCTTGGAGCAGGTTGAGTCCGGGGCCCGGGCCGTGGCGCACGGCGTCGTAGCGCAGCGCGAGGAGTTCGATCAACTCGCGGACATGGCCGTGCGTGCCGAGGTCGGCGGAGGCGGTGAGCTGCACGTCGGCGCGGTCGCCGGCGCGGGCGAAGACTTCCTCGTAGATCGCCATCGCGCCCGGCAGATCGTGCGCGTCGAGCTTGGCGCGGGCGGCGGCGAGTTGCGGCAGGACGCCGCCGGCGGTGGCGGGTTTCTCCGCGGGTGCGGCCGCCGCGGCGGGCGGTGTGGTCGCAACGGGAGCAGGCGCGGGCGTCGGGGCCGGGGAGGATTTGCCGAGGATGCGGTCGAGGAAGCCCATGAGGTTATCGGCGCCGAGAAAAACGGCCGCGCCAGCTCTGGCGAACAGATTCAGCGCGGCGGCGGCAGGCGGCCGGGGGCGATGCCGGCGCGGGTGGCGAGGATCGCGAGCACCTTAGGCACATACATGCGCGTCTCGGCGGGGAGGTGCGCCGAGATGTCGGTGAAGGTCTTGGCGTTCTTGGCCGTGAGCGTGCGCCGGACGCGGCCGGGGCCGGCGTTGTAGGCGGCGAGGGTGAGCGGCCAGTCGCCGAAGCGACCATGGAGCTGGCGGAGGTATCGCGCTGCGGCGCGGGCGTTCTTCACCGGGTCGGCGCGTTCGTCGGGGAACATCGTGCGCAGGCCGAGTTCGCGCGCGGTGGCGGGCATGAGTTGGAAGAGCCCTTTGGCGCCGACGGGGCTGACGGCCTCGGGGTTGAAGGTGGATTCGGCCTCGGCGAGCCAGACGAGATCGGGCGGCAGGCCCTCGGCGGCGAAGACGGCGCGCAACTGCGGCAACAGCGTCGGTGCGCGGCGCGGCATCGGCCGGCCCTTGAGCCGCGCCATCCAGAGGTCGTAGTGCGGCACGTGCAGGCGCGGGATCGCGGGCGGGGTGGTCGGCGGCGGACGGCGCACGACCGTGGCGGCGGCCTCCGCGTAATCGAGCCGTTCCGCGAGCCAGTCGACGTAGGTCTCGGCACCGGGCAGGTTGCGCAGGACGTGCAGGACGGCGCGTCCCTCCGGTGCGTAGGCGGCGAGTTGCGTGAGGTCCTCGCTCTCGAGCGCACGCTGCAGCCGCGTGGCGAAATCCTGCACCTGCCGCGGCGCGGGAAAGTCGAACTGCCGCTTCACTTCCTCCGGCGCGAACTCCTCGAACAGCGCCTTGCCCTGCTCGTAGAGCGCATCGACATCGAGCTCGAGCGCGGGCTCGGCGGTGGACGCGGCCGGTGATTTGGGCGGCGCGGGCTTCGGCTGCGCCGCGGCGGCCGGAAGGACGGCGGCCAGGGTGAGGCCAAGCAAGAGGCAGCGCAGCGCGGACATGCGGACTCCGACCGCATCCGCCGCCGCGGGTTGCGCAAGCCGAAACAAGTTTCCCGCGTTGACCGGCCCCGCGGCGCGGGTAGGTAAGCCCTTCCCTGCGGATGAACCGGGTCTTCATTAAAACCTACGGGTGCCAGATGAACGAGCGCGACAGCGAGGCCGTCGCGGCGATGCTGCGCGCCCGCGGTTACCGCATCGTGCACGACGAGAACGCCTGCGACGTCATGCTGCTCAACACCTGCAGCGTGCGCGACATGGCGGAGCAGAAGGCGATCGGCAAAGCCGGCTACCTCGCGCAGCGGAAGAAGCGCAACCCGCGCTTCATGATCGGCATCCTCGGCTGCATGGCGCAGAACCGCGGCGCGCAGCTCCTCGACCAGTTGCCCGACGTCGACCTCATCGTCGGCACCCAGAAATTCCACCAGGTCCCGGACCACCTCGACAACCTCCGCGCGGCGCAGGCCGCCGGCGCCGTGCTGCCGACGCGCATCGTCGACATCGCCGAGGAGGCCGGTTCGCAGAACACGATCCGCGAGCACGTCCTCGAAGACCGGCAGGTGACGGCGTTCGTCTCGATCCAGCAGGGCTGCAACATGGATTGCGCGTTCTGCATCGTGCCGAAGACCCGCGGCGACGAGCGCTCGCGCCCGATGGACGACATCGTGCGCGAATGCGAGGAACTCGCCGACCGCGGCGTGCGCGAGATCACGCTGCTCGGCCAGATCGTGACGAGCTACGGCCGGCGCGACTACCAGCACACCGGCGGCGTGAGCCCGTTCGTGCAGCTGCTCGAGCGCGTGAACGCCATCCCCGGCATCCGCCGCATCCGCTTCACCTCGCCGCACCCGCGCGGCTTCAAGGACGACCTCGTGCAGGCCTACGGTCGCCTCGAGAAACTCTGCGAATACGTCCACCTGCCGATGCAGTCCGGCAGCGACCGCATCCTGAAGCTGATGAACCGGCCCTACTCGCGCGACCGCTACCGGCAGATCGTCGACGACCTCCGCCGCGTGCGGCCGGACATGTATTTCTCGACCGACATCATCGTCGGCTTCCCCGGCGAGACGGACGAGGACTTCGAGCAGACGCGTGCGCTCTTCGAGGCCTGCAACTACGACATGGCCTACATCTTCAAATACTCCGTCCGCTCCGGCACGCCCGCCGCCGACATGGGCGACCAGGTGCCGGACGAGGTGAAGGAGGAGCGCAATCAGGTCCTGTTGCGCCTGCTCGAGCAGAACTCCGACCGCCGCAACGCCACGCTCCTCGGCACGACGCAGGAGGTGTTGGTCGAAGGCCCGGACAAGAAGGGCCTGCAATTCATGGGCCGCACGCGCGGCAACCGCATCGTGCACTTCGCGGCCCACGAGCGCCTGATCGGCGAACTGGTGCCGGTGAAGATCACCCGCGTCTCGACCGCCGTGCTCTACGGCGAACTGGCGCTCGCCGGGGTGGAAGGGTGAATCTTTCTCTTTCCTCTTTCTCTTGATCTTTCTTCCCGCCCGATGAGCGCACCCCTATTCGACCACGAGAAACTGAAGGCCTACCAAGAAGCGCTTCGTTTCATCGGCTGGGTGACCCCGATTCTCGATCGTCTGCCGGCGAAGGTCGCCGCGAAAGACCAGCTCGACCGCGCCTCGACCAGTATTGCCCTGAATCTCGCCGAGGGGAACGGCAAGCGGTCGCATCCGGACCGCTGCCGCTATTTCGACATCGCGCGCGGGTCGGGTGTCGAATGCGCGGCCTGCTTGGATGTGCTGCGGGTAAAACAACTGCTCACGGACGAGGAAGTGGCTGCCGGCAAGAGCCTCCTGATCGAGGTTGTTTCCATGACTGCCGGCCTGATCGCGCGGTTTGGCGGGACCGCACGAGAAGACGCCGGGGAATATCTCCCGAACGATGGGATTGAAGAGAAAGAGAAAGATTAAGAGAAAGAATTCTTCATGAGTCTCTTCCTCGCCACGCTTCTTCCCGGACTTTTTCTCGCGCTGCTCGGCGCGTTGCTGGCGTGGGGCGATCCGCGGGTCAGCTCGACGGCGAAGGCGTTGCCGCGGTCGCAGCGCGGCGCGTGGGTATTCTTCGGGGCGGGCGCGCTGTGGTTCCTCTGGCGCATCTCGCGGCTCGGCGAGGCGGACCTGATCTTCTTCCAGAACCCGTGGCCCGTCATGCTCGGCTTCGGCACGCTCGCCGTGCTGGCGTTCATCTACGCGCCGGACTTCCTCGCCGTGCGCGGGCTGGCGATCCTCACGCTGCTCGCCGCCGAGCCGCTGCTTTATGCGGCCTACATGGAATGGCAGCACCCGCAGCGCCTCCTGATGGTGGCGGCCGTCTATGTCGCGGTGGCGGCGGCGCTCTACCTCGCGGCGGCGCCGTATCGGCTGCGCGATTTCTTCGACTGGCTGTTCCGCCAGCCCGGCCGCGCGCGCGGGCTGGGGATCTTCCTTGCGGTCTACGGGCTCGTCACGGCGGTGGCGGCATTCACCTACTGAACCGCGATGGCTGCGACGCCGAACGCCCTCGTCATCCTCGCCGGCCCGGCCGGCGCGGGGAAGAGCACGCTCTGCGAACGCCTCGTGGCCGAGGTGCCGGGCTTCGAGCGCGTCATCACCGCCACCACGCGGCCGCCGCGGCCGAACGAGACGCCGGGGCGCGACTACCATTTCTACTCCGAGGCTGAGTTCGAGGCGCGGCTGGCCGCGGGCGGTTTCCTCGAGTGGGCGTGGGTGCACCGCAAGTTCCGCTACGGCACGCCGAAGTCCTCCGTCGTCGACCGCCTGCCGCACACGAATCTCGTCATGAACATCGACGTGCAGGGCGTGCGCAGCATCCGCGCCGCCGCGCAGGAGATCCCCGAGCTGCGCGGGCGCGTCGTGACGATGTTCGTCGCGCCCGACTCGATGGAGGTGCTGCGCGAGCGCCTCCTCGGCCGCGGCCCGATCACCGACGACGAACTCGCCCGCCGCCTGCAGAGCGCCGAGCTCGAGCTGAGCGAGCGCTTCAGCTACGACTACATCATCCACAGCACGACGAAGGAGCGGGACTTCCGCGCGCTGCTCGATTTCTGGTCGCAGGCCCAGGCGAAGCTCGCCGCCCGCGGCTGAGCGGTCACCCCTTGCGCGAAGGACGCTCCTGCACATGGTCCGCGCATGCTGTTCACGCGCCGCCGCTTTCTGCGCTCGCTCCTGCTCGCCGGGACCGGATTCGGTTTCGGGGCGCGCGCGCAGGCACAGGGCAATTCTGGCGCGCGGCCGCGTTATCCCGTGAGCGACCATTTTGACGGCCGGAAATTCCTCAACCCCGGCGGCGGCAACCCGCGCGGCCTGCGGGCGCTGTTGCGCTGGCAGTTCAACCGCCAGCAGGGCGCGTGGCCGGCGTGGGTCGAGAATCCCGCGCAGCCGCGCCTGCCGGAGCAGGTCGCGGCGAACGAGTGTGCGGTGACCTACGTCAACCACGTCACCTTCCTGCTCCAGTTCGCCGGCCTCAACGTGCTGACCGATCCGGTGTGGTCGGAGCGCGTGAGCCCGTTCACCTTCGCCGGGCCCAAGCGCGTGCATGCGCCCGGCCTCGCCTTCGAGCAGTTGCCGCGCATCGACCTCGTGCTGGTGTCCCACAACCACTACGATCACCTGGACGTCGCCACGCTGCGCCGGCTGCACGCCGCGCACCGGCCGCTGATCGTCACGACGCTCGGCAACCGCGACTTCCTCGCCGGCGAGGGCGTGCCCGATGCGATCGAGCTCGACTGGTGGCAGACGGTGGAGCCGCGGCCGGGGGTGAAAGTAACGATCACGCCGGCGCAGCATTTCGCGGCGCGCGGCCTGACGGACCGTTTCGAGACGCTGTGGGGCGGCTACACGCTGGAGACCCCCGCGGGGAAAATCTATTTCGCGGGCGACTCGGGTTACTTCGACGGGTTCAAGGAAATCGGCCGCCGCCTCGGGCCCTTCGACCTGGCGTTCATTCCGATCGGCGCCTACGAGCCGCGGTGGTTCATGGAGCCGGTGCACTGCACGCCGGCCGAGGCGCTGCAGATCCACCGCGACGTGCGGGCGCGCCGGAGCCTCGCGATGCACTTCGGTTGTTTTCCGCTGGCGGACGACGGTTTCGACCAGCCGGTGCGCGACCTCGAGGCCGCGCGGCCCGCCCACGGGATCGACGCCGCGGAATTCGGCGTGCCCGTCGTGGGCGAGACGCGCGTGCATCGGTTCGGCTGAACGGGCGCGCCCGGTGCCTCAGCCCGAGTGTGGACGAGATGTGGCGTGAGGCGCGGGGATCAACGCGTCACAACCAGGCGATCGTCGTCGCGCGCGCCGCCGCGGCGGGGCGAGCGGGGCGCTTCGTCGCGATCGCGCGCGCCGCCTTGCGCCAAGGCGCGGTATTCGGCGCTGCGCATGATGTCGGCACGGATCTGGCTCTCGGTCCAACGCTGCTCGAGCACGAGCCGGCGATAGGCGGCGAGTCCCGAGGTGTCGGGATCGCGGCGGAGGAGTTCGCGATAGACGCGGGCGACGGTGCGCTCGGTGACGAGGCGGTATTCGTCGCTCTGGCGGAGATTCTCGCGCACTTGCGCCTCGCTCCAGCGGCGGTCGATCATCATCCCGCGGTAGTGGCGGAGGCCACGCTCATCGGGGTCGCGTTCGAGGATGTCCTGATACGCGCGGCGGATGATGCCATCGTAGTCGATGGCGACGGGCCGGTCGCGATCGGGCCCGCGTCCGGGCCCGCGCTCGTCATGGTCGAAGCGGACGCGGACGGAAGAGATCTGGTCGTTGAAGCCGAGGTTGCCGGGGAAGTGCGCGCCCAGGTCGCGGAGGTTGCGGTCGACGCGCAGCGTCTCGCCGCGGAAGCCGGCGTGGACGGAGAGCGTGACCTCGGCGTCGCCCTCGATGCGGATGGAGGAGATGCGGTCGTTGGCGCTGCGGCCGTTGTCGAAGCGGAGGTGCGCGAGGTTGTCGACGGCTTCACCGGCGCGGAGCACGATGACGCCGCCGCGGAAGTCGGCGTGCTCGTAGAGATACACGCGGGCCTCGTTGCGACCGGGGCGGTGTTCCCAGCCGCCATGGCGCGGCTGCGCCAGCAGGGCGGCGGGCAGGGCGACGAGGAGGAGGGCGGCGCGGGCGAGGGACGTGTTCATGCCCGCTGCGACGCCGGAGCGCGCAGGATTATTCAATCAGACGCACGTGGGCGCGGCTCGTCAGTGCAACACGTGGGTGCGGATGAGCCGCGAATACCAATGGGCGCTGAGCTTGGGCGTGCGCTTCTGGGTCCGGAAATCATTGTGCACGAGACCAAATCGCCGCGTGTAGCCGTCGGTCCACTCGAAGTTGTCGAGGAACGACCAGACGAAGTAGCCCTTCACGGGGACGCCGTCGCGGAGGGCGCGGTGGAGTTCGGTGAGGTAGCTGCGGAGGTATTCGACGCGATGCAGGTCGAGGCACTCGCCGTCCTGCACGGTGTCGTCGTCGTAACCGCAGCCGTTCTCGGTGATGTAGATGTTCTTCTCGCCGTAAACCTCGCTGGCAAAACGCGGGCCCCAGTAAAGCGCGCGCGGGATGAGGTGGAGCCAATCGCTGTCGGCGCGCGGGAAACTGGGCGAGCGGGCGACGACTTCGGGCCGGCCACGGCGGCCGCGGCGCACGAAGGTGCCGGAGTAGATATTGAGGCCGAGGAAATCCATCGGCGTGCCGATCAGCGCGAGGTCGCCGCGCGCAACCTTCGGGCGGTCGCGGCCGCAGGCGCGGAGATAGGCGTCGGCGTAGGCGCCGCGGTAGATCGGATCGAGGATCGGGAGGTTGGCGGTGACGAAGTGGGCGCGCGCGGCGGCGATGTCCTCGGGCGACTCGGTCGCGGGCACGATGGTCTCGCAGTTGTCGGTGAGCCCGCAGCGCGCGCCGCGGCCGCCGTGTTCGCGCACGGCGCGGACGGCGTGGCCGTGGCAGAGCAGCGCGTGGTGGATGGTCTGGTTGACGACGGCGGCGGGCTCGACGACGCCCGGCGCCTTGCCGGTGGCGCCGTAGGCCATCGAGGTGAAGCAGCGGATCTCGTTCAGCGTGATCCAATTTTTCACGCGGTCACCGAGGGCGGAGACGACGGTGTCGGCGTAGCGCGCGAAGGCATCGGGCACAACGCGCGCGCGCCAGCCGCCGCGATCCTCGAGCGCCTGCGGCAGATCCCAATGGAAGAGCGTCACCCACGGCGCGATGCCCTCGGCGAGCAGCGCGTCAATCAACCGCTGGTAGTAGGCGAGTCCGCGCGGGTTGAGCGTGCCATCGCCGTCGGGATAGAGACGCGGCCAGGCGATGGAGAGCCGGTAATGCCGGAGACCGAGCCGGCGCATGAGCGCGAAGTCGGACTTGAAGCGGTGGTAGTGGTCGCAGGCGACGTCGAGGTTGTCGCCGTTGAGGATGGCGCCGGGGCGGCGCGCGTAGCGGTCCCAGACGGACTCGCCCTTGCCGTGCCGAAAGGCCGCGCCCTCGATCTGGGGCGCGGCGGTGGCGGCGCCCCAGACGAATCCCCGGGGAAACTTGAGGTGGGAAGACATGCAGCAGAGCGCGCGGACGAAAAAGCCCGCCGGCAGGCGAGGACCTAGAGCGGACGAAAGGCCGTGCCGAGCGCCACTTCGATCGAAGTCACACGGCCCGTGCGGTCGAAGATCTCCGCGCTGACCTTCGCGTCGAGAAAGTGCCCGGCGATCTCGTGGCGGCCGCCGGCATCGGTCCAGCCCACGCGCGGTGCGCCGGAGCTGAGGCGATAATGCACGGGCACGCCGCAGAACGAAAACATGAGCGACCCGGCGGGCAGCTCCATCTCGATCGTGTGGCCATCGCCGCGAGGCCACGCGAGGCGCGCGGCCTCGGTGGTGAACTCGGCGGCGCGGAGAAGCGACGGCTGGAAGCCGAGGCGGCCGGCGACGACTTGCACGCCCAATTCGCCCCAGCGCGTGAGCACCTCTTCCTTCACCTGGCCGGTCATGCCGGGCTGTTGGGCGCCGCTGTGGCCGGGCGTGTGCGAATACGGATCGGTGGGGAACGCGCCGTAGTTCGCTGCGGTCTTGTTGAAGCCCAGCCCGGCGCGCAGGTCGTAATAAAGTTCCTGCAGCACGGCCGCCTCGGCGGCGGCGGCCGCCGCGGCGCCGGTGAGGTTCTCCTGCGCGGCGAGGAGCAGCTTGGCGACCATGTGCCAGTAGATGCAGCCGAGACCTTCGTAGCCGAACATCGAGCCGCTGCGCCCGGTGAACGCCCGGTGGTGGAAAACACTCTCGTAGATTTCCTCGACGAGCGCGGATTCCGCGGCGACGAGCGCGGCCCAAGCGGGCTCGGTAGCGAGTTGTCGGAAGCGGGCCTGCAACGCCTCGGCGTTGACGAGGTCGGCGTGGAACCGCAGGAGCCCCGCCGCGTCACGCAGCACGAGCCGTGTGTCGCCCGCGGCGAGCAGGCCCGAGAGGAAGCGCGACGCCGCGACGCGCTCGGCGGGGATGACGTTGCGTTCGAGGAAGCCCGGCAGCTGGCGGTCCGGGTAAAGCAGGTAACTGTGCTGATCGGCGCGGTAGAGCGGGCTGGCGCGCAGCGCACGCAACAGCGACACGGCCTCGGCCGGGGTCAGCAGGCCCGAGCTGAGGATGGCGACCTGCCCCTCGAGCATCGGGTAGAGCGCGTGCAGCTTGAGGCCGGGCGGCGACTCGGTGAACTCGAGGCGGCTGTAGGATTCGAACAGTCCGTCCGCTCGCCGGCAGGCGCGCAGGCTGTGGTCGACGAACTCCAGCGCGACGTGGAAAAGCGCGCGGACTTCATCCGGCGCCATTCGCTCGGGCGCACCGGGACCCTGGCGGTAAATCGTGTCGCGATAGGTCGAGCCGGCGGCGCCGAGCGCATCGAGCAGCGAACGGCGGACGCCGTCGTCGATGGCGGGCCGGGTCAGCATGGCGCGATGCGCCTCGAGCGCCGCGTGCACCTGGCGCACGAGCGCGACGACCGCCGCGGACACGGCGATCGGTTCCGAGCCGAGCGCCGGGAGCAATTCGCCCCGCACGTGCGCGAGCATGCGGCGGAGATAAGCGAGCGTGACGCTGGAGACGCCGTAGCCGACGAGCGCGTTGTTGGCGTCGTTCCACTCGGGCCGCTGCGTGTTCATCCAGATGCCCGCACCCGCGACGAAATTTGTCAGCCGGGTGGAAACGAGCAGGAGGAGTTTTTCGGTCAGGTTGACGCGGAGGACGGCGCGGTTCGCATCGTGGAGCAGGCGGGCGTCGGAACCTTCCTGCGCCTCCTGTGCGACGATCTGGCGATGGAGCGCGTCGTCGAAATGAATCGTCTCGCGCGGGTGGCGCCGGATGTCGGCGTAGCTCGCGATGCGGTAGGGCACGGCGGCATAGGCGAAGCGCGGCTCGCGCAGGGCGGCGTGCAAGCGGCCCGGGTGGTAGCGACCCGACCACTCAAGCAGCTTCTGCAGATAAATCACCTGGTGATCGCCCCAGTAGCCGATCGACGCCCACGGGTCGTCGTGTTCGGGCACTTCCCAATCGAGGCCCGCATGCGTGATGCGGTAGGGATTGTAGCCGTCGGCGGTCGAAGCGCTGAGGAATTTGGCGATGACGGCGTCGATATAGTCGGGATAGCCGACGCAGAGCGCCTCCCAGTTTTGGAAGATGTCGCGCCAGTTGCCCTCGTGGGCGAGGACCTGTTCGCCCTGCTCGTCCCGGAGA
>CAYYVB010000025.1:10688-16944 GCA_964475035.1 uncultured Opitutaceae bacterium
TCCCGGAGACGGATGCGGAACTTGTTCCACGGACGGCTCGGGTCGCCGTGTCGGCGGCTGAAGGTGAGCGGCAGGTATTCCTCGGCGAGGCGCATCAGGTCGGCGTCACCGGTGCCCGCGACGCGTTCGCGCAAGGCGGAGCGTGTGAGGAGCGGTGGCAGCGCCGCGAAAAACGCGGCGTGCCGCCGGGCGAGGCCGCGGTTGCGCTGCGCGACAATCGCGGCGAAATCACGCGCCGGGACGGCGCCGCCCTGCACGAAGACGCCGCCGCGCATGATGTTGAAGAGGACGTTCGTGAAATGGTGGCTGGTCGTCGTCTCATCGGCGCCGTGCTGCCAGCCATCGGCCGAGGCGACGAGCTGGCGGAGGCGCGCGGTCGATTCCTCCGCGTCGCGCAATGCGTCGGCGCCGAGGCGACCGGCCCGGGCCTGCGCGAGGCGGGAGGCGACGGCGGATTGGCTGAGCCCGATGTCCGCACCGATCACCCAGCGCTGCGTGCGGCCGGCGGGCAGCTGGATCGACGCGCTCACGAGGTAGCTCGAGCGCACGCCGCGACGTTGTGTCTCGGTGGCGAGGGGTTGGCGGTCGAGGAAGGCGCCGATCTGCGCGTCCGACAATAGCACGGTCGCGCCGGGCAGTCCCTCCGACCACGCGATGGAGGCGCGGAGTGATTCGAGGGCGATGGCGCGATCGACGATGCCGGCGGCCAGCGCGAAGACGGCGAGCTGGGTGCCCGGGATCAGCTCGGCGGTCTTATACGCATCCGTGAGGCAGCTGCTGCTCGAGTGGAGGCGCAGCAGGATGCCGGGCGGCAGCAGATTGCGCAGGCCGTCGAGGATGCGGACATCCACCGCCGCGGATCCGAGATTGCTCAGTTCGCACTGCCGGATGAGGCCGTGATTTTCCGCGGTCGACCAGCCGTAGCGGAACATGAGGCCCAGTCCGTGATGGATTTCCTCGAACCAAACGCGGTCGCCTTCGACGCTCTTGTAGAGCGCGCGGTCGATGGTGCCGTGCTCCGCGGTCAGCGGTTCAAAGGGGCGCCAGAGGTGAAGGCCCGTGGGATGCTCCACCCACAAGACTGTCAGCGGACCATTGGTGCCGGCGGAGTCATAGATGCGGTCGACCGGCTGATAGGGAATGAGCGCCTGGTCGGAGTCGCCGCGACCCGCAGTAAGCCCGCCGTTGCTCGCCACGAACAGCCACAGGTCGGAGGAGCTGACGACGTTCATGAAGAACGGCGGCAATTGATCGACCTGGGTGATGCGATGGTAGCGGCCGCCAAACGCATCCACCAGCGGCGT
The DNA here is from genome assembly GCA_964475035.1 of uncultured Opitutaceae bacterium. Classification (GTDB taxonomy): domain Bacteria; phylum Verrucomicrobiota; class Verrucomicrobiia; order Opitutales; family Opitutaceae; genus Didemnitutus. Next base: position 11,993 of record CAYYVB010000025.1, read on the forward strand.
GGGCGCGGGATGTTTGGCGGGAGAAGTTTCGGAGCGGAGGGCGGGCGGGGTGACAGCGTTCACGGGGAGCGAGCCGGAGCGGGCGGAGCGATGGTTTCGCCTTCGACGGGTTCGGCCTCGACGAGGATCTTGCGTCGCGGGGCGGAGGGGCGTTCAAGGCGGTTGATGAGGCGGGTGAGGGCGGAGGCGCCGATGTGTTCGTGGGGCACGCGCATCGAGGTGGCGCGCGGCAAGCCAGCGGGCGGCTCGAGGCCGTCGAAGCCGGTGACGGAGCAATCCTCCGGCACGCGGATGCCGCGGGCGCGGAGGTCCTTGATGATCGGGTAGGCCTGGTGGTCGGCCGCGCAGACCCACGCGGTGACGCCGGCCTCGCGAGTGAGGCGCGCGATGCGATCGGAGACTTGTGCGGGCTTCAGCGGCGGGTCCTGCCGGCGAACGTTGAGCACCCAATCCGGATTAAAGTCCAAGCCGTGCAAGTAGAGCGACTCGACGTAACCGGAGAACCGGCGCGCGATCCAGTGGCCACCGATGGGATAAGTCCAGGATGCGAAACCGATGCGGCGATGTCCGGCGAGGCGAAGCCGGTCCATCATGACCACCACGCCGGAGGCGTCGTCGGTGTCGATGATGTCGATCCCGGGGTTCTCATAGCTCTCGAGCACGGCGACGGTGGAGAGTCGCTTGGTGATCATCTCCACCACCGGTTCGGCGAAAGGGTAGATGAGGATCGCACCGCGCCAGTCGGCGTTGCGCATGTGGCGGAAGGCCGGCTGCCGGTCGGTGGCGTCGACATGGAAGTCGCCCGGGGCTTGGTAATAGACGTCGACCTGCACGCGCTCGATCTCGGCGCGGTCGCGGATGCCTTTCAGGATGTGCGGGAAGGTCGCCATCACGACCTCCTCCTGCGGAATGCCGATGAGAACGCCGACGGTGATTTTCTTCGCGCCCTTCGCGTGGCGGCGGGACATGCGGCCGATGCTCATGCGGTAGCCGAGGTGTTCGGCCATGGTGTGGACCTTGGCCCGCGTGTCCGCGCTGATGGCGGGATGATTGGCCAAGCTGCGGGAAACGGTCGCGCGGGATAGATTCAGCCGTTGAGCGATGAGAGTCTGGTTGATGCGGGCCACGGAGCAGAATGGGGGTGGGGCAGGGCGCCGGTGCGAGTGCGCGGGACGATTGAATTGGGTCACTCTTCTGGCAAGCAATAATCAATGCAACAAACAACATCTGGTGGTGGTTTTCGGAGAGACATCCAGAAATTAATTTCGCTGTATCCTATTTTTATTTATAATTTAACACATTTATGACTCGCTCATTTTTCAATGCAACAGACTATGCAATAACGCGTTGACAATTCCGGCCTTCGCCCGCGATTTTCGTGGGCACACCAGCGAGCGCTGTTTCGCCTCGGTCGGCCTCTCAAGGGCACCTTTTGATTCCCCAACCCTAACCCCCGTAAGCTCATGACAACCGTCTCACGCACTGTGCTCCGCAGCGGGCTCATTGCTTGTTCCCTGTGCACCCTGTGGCCCGCCTCGTTGTGGGCCCAATCCGCCCCTCCGGCGACGGAAGAGGCCGCTCCGACTGAGAACGCGACCGCCGCCGCTGACAGCGACACGGTGGTCCTCTCGCCCTTTACTGTCACTACGAACAAGGACAAGGGCTACCGCGCCACCAACTCCATTTCGGGTTCGCGTCTCGACACCGCGATCAAGGACCTGCCGATGCCCATCGAGGTCATCACCGAGGAATTTATCAAGGATGTCGGCGCGCGCGACCTGCGCGAGTCGTTGACCTACTCTGCCGGCATCGTGTTGCGTTCGCAAAACGACGCCGGTCAAGGGAACACGTTCGTCAACGCGGGCGGTGTTCACAACACCGAGGGTGCGACCGCCGCCAAAACCCAGACGACCGTGAAGCTGCGCGGCTTCATCACGGACACCGTGCTGCGCGAAGGTTTTCGCCGCCAGCACGCGACCGACACCGCCAATATCGGCCGTATCGAGGTGATTCGCGGTCCGGCCGCGCTCCTCTATGGTATCGGCAATTTCGGCGGCATCGTGAACTATCTGCCGAAGCGCCCGTTGCCCGAAAATCGGGACGAGGTCATCTTGGGCGCAGGCACCCATGAATACCTGCGCGCCTCCTTCGACTCGAATCGGTTCTTCGCCGATAAAGCCGAACTCGGCGTTCGGGTCTCGGGCGCCACGCAGACGACCGGCGACTTCACCGAGCTCTACAAGGCCGACAGCTATTTCGTCGCGCCCGTGATCACCTTCAAGCCCACCTCGTCCACCAAAGTCACGCTCGACCTCGAATACGGCGAGGAGTTCAAGCAGGGCATCGGTTTCCAAAGCGTGCGCGCCCGCGCCGATGTGCCGGCGGACCAGCAGGACCGACTGGAGCGAGCCGGGTTCGTGCAGTTTCCCGGCAAGGACCGTCGCACCTTCCGCTGGTCCGGCCCGGATACCTACCTCGACATCAAGGCCTACAACATGCTCGTTTCCATTGAGCAGAAACTGGCCGAAAACCTCTACCTGCTGGCGGGCGTGAACAGCTCGATGGCCCAGTTTAAGGGCCTCGACGTCGGTGGCGCCCTCCAAGTCGGCGTCGGCCCCGTCTCGCAACGCGGCACCGTGATCGTGGCCCCGCTCACCCCGGACGACAACGCCTTCTCCGCCGGCACCGTCAACAACGCCACCTGGCAATACAACTGGACCCGATTCAACGAGAAGAACAATCGGGAGCAGGTGCGCGCCGAACTGAGCTATAAGCTGGAAACCTTCAAGGACAGCCGCTGGTTCGGGATGGATCACAGTCTCCTCCTCGGACGCAGCGAAGAGCGCGCCGAGAAGAACACCAGCATCGATCGGACACGGCCCGGCACCAACAACTACAAAAACCCCACGGATACTTCCTACATTCGTTTCGGCACCCAAGGCGACGGCACCGCAGACGCGCCGATGACCCGGATCAACGACACCAGGAATCTCGCATGGAATCAGGGCACTTACGCCGTCTATCAAGGGACGTGGCTCGACGATCGCCTGACCATTGTCGCCGGCCTGCGCGATGACCGGAACGACAACCGCATCTCCACCATCGACGCCCTGAATCCGGCGGCCAGCACGGAAATCCGGCGCGCCCCGCAGTCCAAGCGCACCTCACAGGCTGGCGTCAGCGTCAAGATCGTGCCGGCAGTCTCGGTTTTCGGTCTGCAATCGGAAGGTTTGGTTCCCAATTTCGAAGGCCTGCGTGACGGCGAAGGCAAGCCCATCGATGCCACCGTGGCCAAGAGCAGCGAATTCGGCGTCAAGATCGACCTCTTCAATGGCCGCCTCTCCGGCACGATCTCGCGCTTCAAGATCGAGCGAACCGGCACGCCCTATTTCTACTGGTGGGCGCCGGCCCCGGCCAAGCAGCAGTTCAATCCCAACCGGCCGATCACCTACCTCGTGCAGGGCGCAAACCCGGAAGCCGGTCAAGCGGACTGGTCGGTCGCCCAGCAAAATGCGGTGTCCGAGTGGAACGCCGCCAAACTCGCCGGAGCCGCTTACATTCAGGACGGCAAATGGTATCTCAACGCCTCCACCCCCACGGGCGCGGCCTACATGGACAAGGTTTACGCCAATGTCGCCGCCGGCCAGGGCTGGCCGGGTTGGTTCTTCGACATCAACGATCCCAACGTGAATATCGCCACGATGGATCGCGCCGCCCCTGACCGCGGCACCTACCAAGCCTTCACGTCCGGCGACGACGAGTCCGAAGGCTGGGACATGCAGCTGCTCTGGGTGCCCAACGACAAATTCCAAGTCCTCGCGACCTATTCGCGCCTGGATCGCCGCACGGTCAACGTGGGCAAGTTTCCGCGCTACCCCTATCCGCAAGACCGTTGGGCCAACTGGTATTTCCCCGATGGTTCGTGGGGTCTGAGCGGCTTCCCGCTGAACGAGGCTTACGGCGATCCGACCGACACCTCGACGTGGAAGGGCGCGGGCTACCTGGGCGTCGGCTCCGACGACGACACCCCGAAACATGCGGCGACGGCTTGGGCCACCTACGTCTTCACCGACGGATCGATGAAGGGCTTGGTCCTCGGTCTCGGTGGACAGTGGGAGTCTGAGCGCGAATTCGTTTCCGCGCGGACCGACGGCTCCGGTCAGTTGCAGGTCGATCAAAACGGGCGCCCCATCGCCCTCTACACCGATCCCCGGCTCAACATGGACGCGATGGCCCGCTACGAATTCAAGTGGAACAACCGTCCGGCCCGGGTGCAGGTCAATATCAACAATCTGTTGAACGACAAAGACCAATACGGCCTGGGCTTCGCGCCTGGTTTGTCGGCCCGCATCGAGTTCGGCATGGTCTTCTGATTACTCGGAATTCTAATTGTTAGGGCAACTGGACGCGGCCTCCTCCGTGGAGCCGCGTCCTACCCGCTCTCAACCATGCCCAGTCCGACGGGAAGCAGCCTCACCTTCCGCGAGAAGCTCGCCTACGGCCTCGGCGACACCGCCTCGAATTTCTTTTTCCAGGCGTTCAACATCTTCCTCGCGTATTACTACACCGACGTCGTCGGGATCAAAAATTCCGCCGCGGTCGGCACGCTCCTCGGCACCGTCCCGATCCTCGTCGCCGCGCTGAACCCCGTCATCGGCGTCCTCGCCGACCGCACGACGTCCCGCTGGGGCAAGTTCCGCCCGTGGATCCTCTGGGGCGCGCTGCCCTACGGCGTCCTCGGCTACGTGATGTTCGCCAACCCGGATTTCTCGCCGGACGGCAAACTCCTCTTCGCCTACGCCACCTACACGCTGATGCTCGTCGCCTACGCGGCGATCAACACGCCCTACTCGGCGCTGATGGGCGTGATGTCGTCCTCCTCGGAGGACCGCACCTCCCTTTCCACCTATCGCTTCGCCTGCGCCTTCCTCGGCGCCCTGCTCATCGGCTGG
>CAYYVB010000026.1:0-16805 GCA_964475035.1 uncultured Opitutaceae bacterium
TGATGGCGTTCGGGAAGGCGGCGATGCCGGCGGGCGTGAGGAGGAAGTTGGCCGTGGGCGTGACGATGACCTGGTCGATGCGGAAGTGGAAGTAGTCCACATTGAAGGTCAGGTCGCGGATGCCGCCGACGTCCTCGACGACAATGCCGGCGTAATAGGACTCGGACTCCTCGGGGAGGAGGTTCAGGTTGCCGCCGGTGACGAGACGCATCTGCTGCGGGGGATCCTGCGGGCGGAGCGGATCCTGGAGGAGGCCTTGCGTGAACGAGATCGTCTGCGAGGCGTAGAGGAGACCGAGCGCAGGCGCTTGGAACGACTCCGAGTAGGAGGCGCGGAGGAGCGCGTTGCCGACCGGCGTCTTGGGCAGGCGGTATTTGGCGCCGAGCTTCGGCTTGGTGGTGTTGCCGAAGTCGCTGTAGTCCTCGTAGCGGACGGCGGCTTGGACCTCGAGTTCCTTGAGGATCGGGGCGGTGAGCTCGACGTAACCGGAGATGACGTCGCGCTCACCCTGCAAGGGCTGGCCGCCGCCGGAGCCGAGATAGGCGGCGGTGTCGGGGTTGGTGGTGAGCGAGGTGTTGCGGAACTCGAAGCCCGCGGCCACGCCGACGTCGCCGCCGGGGAGCTCGAAGAGCGTGCCGGAGACGCGGCCGTCGAAGGTCATCGCCTCGGAACGGTTGGCGCTGGTGGAGGTGGTAAAGAGGGCGTTGGCGAGGCCGGGGTTGGCGGAGGGGCCGAACGGATTGAAGAACGAGCCGACGAAGCCCGTGAGCGTGCCGTTGAGCGCGGCTTGGTAGGTGGTGGCGCGGACGGCGTTGCGCGCGACCGTGGAGACCCGGTTGAAGCCGTAGCTGCCGGCGACTTCCCAGTCCCAGCGGTCGGCGATGGTGCCGCGGAGGCCGTTGGTGAGGTTCATGCCGATGGACTCGGTGTCGAACTTGCGGACGGGGCCGAAGTTCGTGCGGGCGAGCAGCGTGTTCAGCGCGACGCCGAAGGGATTGTAGGGGCTGTTGGCCGGGAGCGTCAGACCTTCGGTGGCGAAATTGATGACGCCGGGAGTGAACGCATAATAGGTGAAGTTGTCATTGAACGTCATCTCGCCGAACGCGGTGAGCGTCTCGCTGATGTCGTGCTCGAACTGCGCGTAGGCGCTGATGTAGTGGTAAGCCGGGTAGCGCTGGTAGGTCTCGGCGAAGTTGTAGCGGTTCGCATTCGGGAGAGCGGCGACGTTGGAGAAGCTGCCGAGTGTCGGGTTGGCCGTGGGCTGGCCGCCGGTGATGACGTAGTTGCCCGAGGTGAACGGAATCCCGAGTGCGGCCGAGATCGCGGTGGCTTGGGCGGCGGTGATCGAGATGTTCGCGGGGAAGTTCAGCGAGCTGTTCTGGTTGGCGCCCTTGTTCGGGTCGCCGGGGAAGAGCTGCGTGTAGTCGGTGTTGCTGATGCCGTAGTCGCGCAGGAAGTTCGAGTTGGAGCTCTTGTAGTCGACGGCGACCATGGCGCGGGTGCTGCCCGTGCTGGCGCCGGCGACGACGTTGGCCTGCGTGAAGCCGGAGTCATGGCCGAGCGTGTTGCCATACATGCCCATGACGGACATGCCGGTGTAGTTCTTCTTCAGCTTCACGTTGAGCACACCGGTGACGGCATCGGCGCCGTAGATGGCGGAGGCGCCGTCCTTCAGGAACTCGACGGTCTCGATGGCGGAGGCCGGGAGGCTGTTGAAGTCGAAGACGGAGTTGTTGCCGGAGTTGGTGAGGGCGTAGGTGACGGGACGGCGGCCGTTGAGCAGCACGAGGAAGCGCTGCGCGCCGAGGCCGCGGAGGTTGGTCGTGGCGGCGCCACGGGTGAAGCTCGCGGTCTGGTAGATGGAGTTGGCGGCGCCGGAGTTGAAGGGCAGCGACTGGATGAAGTCGCCGATGTTGGTGTAGCCCTTGTTCTCGATGTCGGCGGCGGAATAGGCGACGACCGGGGCGGGCGTCTCCACGTCGAGGCGCTTCACGCGCGAACCGGTGACCTCGAATTTCTCGAGGCGGACCGTGGAATCGGCCGCGGGCTGCGACGAACCGGCGGGGGTCTGGCTGAACGCGACGCCGGGGAGGGCGAACGCGGCGATGAGCATGGCACCGAGCGAGCGCGAACGCGCCGCCGGGCCGGCAGATGCTACCTTCATAGTTACGTGTTGGGTTGGTGTTATGCCCGGGGAAATCCCGCGCACGCGGCCAACACAGGCGAGCTCCGCGCCGGAACAACGGCGACAAGTTCACCGCGGTGAGCGCCAAGACGAATGCGGAGGTGGCTGCGACAAAGCGCCGCGGCGGGCGAACGCCGGCGCGCGCCCGATCAAACGGTGATCATGCCATCGAAGGCAAATCCCCGGCAGAGCCTGCGCTCAATTCTTCCGCTCGACCGTCGCGCCGCTGGCGTCCTTGAACACGAGCATCCGCGTCGCGGGGTCGTAGCTCTCGAACCGGATGCCGAGCTGCGGATTCACAAGGTCTCCGGGTGCGTAGGCAGTGTTGCCGATCAGGACGCGCGGTGTGGCGCCGCCGGCGACACCGCTGATGCGGAGATTTTGCACCCATGCGCGAAACGCCGCGCTGGCCGGCGGAGGAGCCGGCGGCGTGACGGGCGTGGCGACCGCCGGTGCGTCCACGGTCGCGGTCGAAGGCGTGGTCTGGGCCGCGACCGTCGCTGGGTCCGTCTTGGCGGCGGCGGAGTCGTTGCCCGCAGGGGCGGGAGGCGCAGCGTCCGTCACTTGATCGACGGCCGCCGTGCGGTCTGCCGCCTTCGCGAGCGTATCGGCCGTGGCGGCACCAGGAGCCGCGGCCGCCGGTTGCGCCGGGGTGGCGCGACGCGTGATCGGCGGAGGCGGCGGTTCCTCACCGCCAAGAAAGACGAAGGCTCCGCCGGCCAGCAGCAGCACGCCGATACCGGCGCCGCCGAGCAGGAGGAGTTTCTTGCGTTTGTCGCCGGGCACGGTGGCAACAGCTTTGACCTCGGCGGCCGGTGCCTCGGCGGCCGCGGCTTTGTCTGCTCCGGGCGGAGGCGGGAATTTGGCGGGAGGCGGGAAATTGGGCGGCGGCGGGAAATTGGGCGCACCTGCGGCAGCTGCCGTTGGCGGCGGCGGGAAAGGAGCAGCTGCCGGCGGAGGCGGAAACGGCGCGGCCACGGGCGGCGTGCTGCCAGACTTCGGGGCAGGAGCAGGCTCCGGAGCCGCGGCTGGTGGCGTTGCGGGCAAGGGCGCCGGTGCGGGATCGCGGGGCTTGAAAGCGAGTTTCGGACGCGAGGCCGTCGAAGCCTCCGCGACGGGCGCGGACGCGGGAGAGGACGGCGCGGGCGCAGGCGCAGCGGGCGGCTCAGCCGCGACCGCCGACGGGGAGGGAGCGCTGGGCGGCGGCGCGGGCTCGGCCTCCGCCGGGGCGGCGGCCGGCGCAGAGTTGGCGGCACCGAGAGTCATGCGCGGCTTGAGGCGTGGAGCGGAAGTTTCCGCCGCTGGCGCAGGTGTCTCCGCCGCTGGCGCTGGCACGGCAGGCGGAGGCGGAGGGGGTGACGCGGGAGCGGAGGGAGCGGGCGGTTCTCCGCCCGGGGCGGCGTCGGTGGAAAGGCGCGGCTTCAGGCGGAGCTTGTTGGGGTTCTCTTCGCTCATGCGGGGAGGGTTAACGGTTTTGTCCCGACGCGGAAACAAAAAGATTCCCGGGAGCCGGGCGTGACAAAATTTTCGCACCGGCCCAGACTCCGGCCCATGGGAGAACGGACCTACCGCACCCGGGTCGATCTGTGGCTGGCTTTGCTGGTCGGCGGCGGCACGGCGGCGCCGCTGTTGATGGCCGGCTGGCTCGCTTTTCAAGGCCAGTGGGACGGCGTCCTGCTCCTCGCCGGCTGGGGCACGGCGATCTCCGCTGCCGTGCTCTCCCTGACGCTGCCCGTGCGTTACACCCTGCAAGCCGACCGGCTGATCGTGCGCAGCGGTTGGTTGAAATGGGAAATCCCGCTCGCCGCCGTGCGGCGCGTCGAGCCGACGTGGAGCCCGCTCGCCGGACCGGCTTGGTCGCTGCGCCGGGTGCTGATCGAGTGGTCGCAGGGCGACTTCATCCTCGTCTCGCCAGACGACCGCGAATCGTTCATAGACGAACTCGCCGCGCGCTGCCCCCAGCTCAACCGCCGTGGCGACGGGCTCGAAATCCGCACCCCAAAAAAATGAAAACCTCGACCGCCAAGCTCGCCGGTGTGACCACCGCGGCGGTGAAAAAGGCCACCGGCCGCGGGTGGAGCGAGTGGGTCGAGCTGCTGGAGAAGGCCGGCGCGAAATCCTGGCCGCACGCCGAAATCGCGCTCTGGTTGCACAAGAAACACAGGGTCGCCGACTGGTGGTGCCAGATGGTGACCGTCGGTTACGAGCAGGCCAGCGGCCGCCGCGTGAAGCACCAGAAGCCCGACGGCTTCGAAGTCTCCGTCAGCAAGACCATCGCCGCACCCGTCGCCGTCGCCTTCGAGGCGTGGCGCGATCCCGCCATCCGCGAGCGCTGGCTGCCCCAGGCCGACCTCTCCGTCCGCAAGGCCACGCCGCACAAGTCCATCCGCATCCGCTGGCCCGACGACACCAACCTCTCCGTCAACTTCTGGCCCAAGGGCCCGCTCAAATGCCAGGTCGTGCCGCAGCACGGCAAGCTCCCCACCGCCGCCGCTGCGGAGAAGATGAAGACCTTCTGGGCCGCGCAACTCGACGCGCTCTGCGTCTTCCTCGAGCAACGCAAGGAAGCCTGAGCGCCCGCGCGCGCCGCCTCCGCCGACCCCGCCCCGCCGAACCGCCGAGGTGATGCCGCCCCGCCCCGCGAGAATCCTCCGCCCGCTCTTCGCGTGTTTCGCCGCGCTCGCGCTGACCGCGCTCGTCGCCGCGCAGGAAGTCCAGCACCACGGGCTCGTGTTCGAGGAGTGGGTGCGCGACACGTTCTTCGACGGCTACCGCCCGCAGGGCTACACGCAGAAGTGGGACATCCCCGCCGCCGCCAACCGCGCGCATGGCGGCGTGCCGGCCAACCCGAAGGCGATCAAATACGGCACGGCCGTCGACCTCGGCGACGCGTTGCGGCAATTCGCGATCGACGAACCGTTCCTCCTCATCCTCGGCTTTTGGCAGCAACGCGGCGACGAGAAGCATTTCGTCAACCTTGTCGCCCCGCGCGTCACGCCCGAGCAATGGCGCGCGCTCTGGCACCCGATCACGCTCGAGGACCTGCGCCGGCTCGACGCGCTCATCAAGGACACCAGCCGCCCGCTCGCGGAGACGCGCCGCCTCGCGCGCGAAATGAAGAACCGCCCGCCGTTCACGCAGGCGATCATGCAGGTGAACCCGAAGGTCGGCACCGACCAGCGCCGGCTCCAGTGCTCGCTGCGCTTCAAGGATGTGTTCAAGCACCTCGCGCCCGACGCCGACGCGCGCGTGCAGGAAAGGCCCGTCTTGTGGGGCGTTCCCTTCCCCGGCACGGTCGCGTCGAAGCCGCGCACGTTCCGCGCGAACTGATTTCCCGCCCGATGTCCACGCCCCCGTCCCCCACCCTCGTCCAGGCCATCGGCCGCTGGACGCTCACCGCGCTCGTGCTCAACGGCGTCATCGGCAGCGGCATCTACGGCCTGCCCGATGATCTCGCACGCCTCGCCGGTGCGCACGCACCGTGGGTCTATCTCGCCGCCGCCGCGGGCATCGGCATCATCATGGCCGTATTCGCCGAGGTCGGTTCGCAGTTCCGTGCGGCCGGCGGGCCGTATCTCTACGCGCACGTCGCGTTCGGGCGCTTCGCGGGCCTGCAGATGGCGTGGTTCCTCTGGCTCGTGCGGCTGACCTCTGCGGCGGCGATCGCGAATCTGTTTGTCGTCTACCTCGGCGAGTTCTGGCCCGCCGTCACGCAACCGCTGCCGCGCGCGCTGCTGCTCACGCTCATCCTCGGTGTGCTCGTGGTGGTGAACATCCTCGGCGTCACGGGTGCGGCGCGGCTGTCGAACTTCTTCACCGTGGTGAAGATCGGTTCGCTGCTCCTCTTCGTCGGCGCGGGCTTCTGGCTGACCCGCGAATGGCTGCCGGCGGCAGCACCGGCGGAGGCGACGGGCACGGGCGGCTGGCTGGCGGGCCTGCTCGTGCTGATGTTCGCCTTCGGAGGCTTCGAGGCCGCGGTCATCCCGATGGCGGAGGCGAAGGATCCACGGCGCGACATCCCGTTCGCGCTCTTCGCCGGGCTCGGCACCGTCGCGACACTCTACCTGCTCACGCATCTCGTCGCCATGCGCGCCGTGCCGGAGCTCGCCACGAGCGCACGCCCGTTGGCGGATGCCGCGCGCGCCTTCGCCGGACCGGCCGGGGCCGCGCTCGTGGCGATCGCGGCGCTCATCTCCACCTACGGGAATCTCACGTCGCAAGTCGTCACCGGCCCGCGCCTGACCTACGCGCTGGCGGAGCGCGGCGAGTTTCCGGGCGTGCTCGCGGCCGTGCACCCGCGCTTCCGCACGCCGCATTGGTCGATCCTGTTGTGGGGCCTGCTCGTCCTCGTGCTCGCAGTCTACGGGAGCTTCATCTGGAACGCCGTGCTCTCTGCCGCCGCGCGCGTGCTGAGCTACGGGCTCGTCTGCGCGGCGTTGCTGCGCCTGCGCCACACGCAGCCGAACGCCGAGGCGTTCCGTCTGCCGGCCGGACCCGCGTGGGCCTGCGGCGGGTTGGCGTTTTGCCTGCTAATGGCCGCACAGATGGAGGCGGCGCACGCGAAGATCATCGCGGTCGTGGCGCTGGTCGCGGGCGCGCATTGGCTCGGGTGGCGTCCGCGCCGGACCTGAACGCCGGCTCTTTCGACCAAGAAATGCGCATGCTTGGGCAAAAATGTCCCCTCGGGGCGGAGACGGATGCTGTTTAATAGCGTGGCCGCATCCGCCGCCACGCCGTGCTCGACCTGCCACTCATCGACTCCTACCTGCTGAAGCTCTTCCGCTTCCGCACCCGCGCGTTCCTGCACATGGAGGAAGCACCGGGCACCGTGCCGCCGAAACCGCAGGGCAGCGCCGGCTATCTTTACGTGCACATCCCGTTCTGCGAGGTGTTGTGCCCGTTCTGCTCGTTTCATCGCGTGCAACATCGCCACAGCCAGGCCGTCCGCTACTTCGCGGCGTTGCGGGATGAGATCCGTCTCTATCATGCGGCCGGATTCCGGTTCAGCGGCGTGTATTTCGGCGGCGGCACGCCGACCGTCGAGCCGGCCGAGCTGGTCGCGACCATCGACCTCGTGCGCACGCTCTTCGGCGTGACGGAAATCTCCGTCGAGACGAACCCGAAGGATCTCCGCCCCGACGTCCTCGAACCGCTCCGCGCCGCGGGCGTCACGCGGCTGTCGGTGGGCGTGCAGAGCTTCGACGACCAGTTGCTGCGCGAGATGGAGCGCTTCGACAAATACGGCAGCGGCGAGGAAACCGCCGCACGCATCCGCGCCGTGGCGGGAATGTTCCCGACGCTGAACGTCGATTTCATCTTCAACCAGCCGCACCAGACGCTGGGCTCGCTCGAACGCGACCTCGCGGTCTTCCGGTCGCTTGGCGCCAACCAAGTGTCGTTCTACCCGCTCATGACCTCGCCCACGGTCGAGCGCCGCATGGTCGGCGGGATGGGCCTGCCCGACCAGCGGCGGCTGCGGCAGTTCTACCACACCATCGTGGATCGCCTCGGCGCGGACTTCCGGCCCTCGTCGGCTTGGTGTTTCACGCGCCGCGGCCAGGGCAGCGACGAATACATCGTCGCCGCCGACAACTACGTCGGCGTCGGCAGCGGCGCGTTCAGCTACCTCGATGGCACGCTTTACAGCACGACGTTCTCGCTCCCCGGCTACGAGCAGCGCATCGCGCAGGGCCTCACCGGCATCACCACCTGCCACCGACTGAGCGAGACGGACCGGATGCGCTACAGCCTGCTCGTGCAGCTCTTCGGGCTGCACATGGACCGCGGCACCGTGCTCGCGCAGCACGGGCCGAAGTTCTTCCGCCGGCTTTGGGGCGAGCTGCTCACGCTGCGCGTGCTCGGCGCCGCCCGCGAAGACGCCCGCGGCTGGCACCTCAATGAGCGCGGCATGTATTGGTTGATGCTGATGATGTCGGCCTTCTTCGAATCGGTGAACCACTACCGCGACGCCATGCGCGCCCACGTGAAGGACGAGCTCCACGAGCCCGTCACGATGTGCGCCCCGCTCGGCGGCGGTCTCGCCCCCGCCGCCGTCAGCGCCAAGTGAGTCCTGCGGCCATGACACTTGCAAAGTGTCGCCGCCCTCCGCCGCCACACCATGCAAGCGAAAGCAATTTGTCACCTATTAGGTGACTTTGCTTCTGGAACCGGCGCCGTTTGCGTGCTCATCGCAACCTCTCACTACACCTCGAGGCCCAAACCAAGTGTAACCTATTAGGTTACACTTTGCTTTTTCGCCGAGGCAGGCGGACCGGGTTTCGTAACCTAACAGGTTACAGTTTTCGGGAGGCGGGCTCCCATTCGCGGCTCGCGCGGGTCGCGGTCGGTTGCAGGCGCAGCGTGAGGACGAGGGCGGTGATGAGCATCGCAATCTCGAAGAGGAACAGCGTCGTGTAGGCCGTGAGCGCGCTGCCGGTGGCCAAGCGCATGGTGTCGACGACGATGCCGCCGAGCAGGCTGCCGCTGGCGTGACCGAGCATGTTCGCCACGCCCCACACCCCCATCAGCAGACCCGCACGCACCGGCGTCGTGAACTCGACCACGCTCGCGAGCATCCCCGCGCCGGCCAACCCCGTGCCGAAACCCATCGCGAGCACAAGCCAGCGGAACATCCCCGGCGCCCCCGCCAATCCCACCGCCGCCACGGCGCCGAAGACCACGATGCTGACGCCGAGCCCGATCCGCATCAGCCGCAACGCGCCGAGCCAGCGCAATAACACGAGCCCCGAGAGCAACATGGCCGCGAGGACGCCGAGCCCCCAGAACATCGTCAGCCGCGTCGTTTCGCCCACGCTCATCCCGAGCACGAGCGCGCCGTAAGGCTCGAGCAGCACGTCCTGCGCGAGCGTGCCGATGAAGGTGCAGATCACCACCGCGAACAGCCGCCGCACCTGCGGGTCGGCGAAGACGTAATCGCGCAACACGTCCGCGAACGGCTTTTGGCGCGCCTGTTCCGCGTGCGCCGCGCCCGCCGCCCGCGCCTCCTGGCCGGGCACGGCGATGAGCGCGAGCGCGACGACCGCCACGCCGACCGCGTTGGCGACCGCGACGAGTTTCGCCGGATCGTAATGCTCGAGTGCGCGCCCGAGCAGACCGGCGCCGACCACGGAGCCGAGCAGCGTCACGACCTCATAGAGCGTGACCGCGCGCGCGCGCACGCTGCCGGTGAATTTCTCCGCGAGGAGCGCCTGGTAGGTGTTGTGCGCGAGGTTGCGCCCGACGCCGTAGAGCAGGAACGCCGCCACGGCCGCCGCGACAAACACGCCGGGCCGCGGCGCAAAATGCACGGCGACCGAGGCAATCGCCGCCACGCCGCCACCGATCAGCAAGGCGCCGAGCAGCAGATACGGCTCGCGCCTCCGGCCGAACAGCGGGAAAGCGTCCGAGCGGTGGCCGACCCAGAGGCGCAACGGGGAGATGAGCAGCGGGATCGCAAAGAGCAGCGCGACCAGCGTCGCGGGCAGCGCCAGCTCGGCGATCATCACGCGATTGAGCGTTCCGCCGATGAGCACGCCGCTCAGCCCGTAGGCGACGGGAAACGCGCCGAGGCGGATGTGATTCGCGATGCGCGCCGCTGCGCTCACCGCCGGCGCAGCCCCGGGCGCCGTTTCTCACGGCGCCAGAGCAACTGAAACTCGAGCTCCTCGCCCTCCGCGTCGCGCTCGTGCTCGACGTTGAACGTCGCGCCCGCGGGGATGCGCAGGCGCTCGCCGCCCACGGCGATGACGAAGGGGCGGCCGGCTTCGAGCGCGTCGGCCAGGCGGCGCAATTTGGCCGCGAAGGCGCGGGCCGGATAGGATTTTTCGATGTCGCGTTTCGGCATGGGAAAAGCGGGCGCGCTGAATCAGGTCGCGGGTGCGGGCGCGGCGGCCGCGTGTTTCTTCGCGCCGAAGCCGAGCGCCTCCTTCAGCCAGCTCCAGGCGCGGCGCAGTCCGACTTCGCAGGTGCCGCTGATCCGGTAGGTGCGCGCGAAGAGTTCCTCGTGGCCGAGATAACGCGGCGGCAGGAGCAGAAGTGTCGTGACCTTGTCGGCCTTGGCGTCGTGACCGAGCACCTCGGAGTAAAACACACCGCGCCCGACGACGATGCCTTCGCGCGGCACCTCGACCGTGCGCTCGGGGAAGATGAGCCAGGGACGGAACTTGAGGACGAGCTTGCCGTCGGCTTCCTGATGCAACCGCCCGTAAGTGCGCAGCGGGGCGCCGTCGAGCTGGCGGCCGAGGAAGACCTTGTTGCCGTCGGCGAGCAGTTTGAAGCGCTTGCGACGGCGCGTGAAGAAATCCCAGCAGAACACCGTGGCCCATACGGTCAGGCGGAAGGCCCAACCCGACACCAGCCAGGCGAAGAAGACGATGATGGCCGACAGCGTCACGCCAACGACCGGATCGATCCACGCGATGCCCGTGAGCAGGCCGAGCAGGGCCGTGCGCGCGCTCTTGAGCGCCGCGTCGACCGCGCCCCACGGGCTGAGGAGGATGAGCGCGTTGATGGCGTGCGAGGCGACCCAGACGACGGCGTGCAGCGCGATCGCCAGCGGCAGCATGAGAATCGTGAGGAGCCACGAGAAATCGATCGCCCCGAGGTGGATCATTGCGAGCCCGGTGTTGACGAACTCGAGCGAGGCGGAGCCGCCTCCGCCCGTGGCCAGCGCCTTCGAGGCGGCCGTGACGAGGAGAGGGATGACGGCGCCGGTGGCGACGAGGCCGCTCACCTTGTTCTCGGTCGCGTCGAGCACATCGAGCGGCTTTTTCCAGCCCGGCGGCACCGTGGCGCCGAAGGCATCCTTGGCCGCCGCCGCGCCGACGAGCAGGAACCCGCCGATCCACATCAGCGGGTTGGCGAACCACGGCAAGGCGGCGCGCTCCTCGGGCGTGTCGGCTTGGATCCATTGATAGAGTCCGATGGCGCTGACGCCGAGCAGCGGCGAGATGGCGATGCCCGTGATCTCGGTCGCCGTCTTCGCCAGTTGCAGGCCGGCGTTCGGCACCTCGCCGTCCTTCCCTTTCGTTTTGTCCGCCGCCCAGAGCGGCAACGCCAGCACACCGACGACGCACAACACGGCCACGAACGGAAAGAAGCGCTTCATATGCGGCGGACCATAGCCGCGCGCCCGGGATTGGAAAGTCCGCAAATGCCGGCCGGAGGCGCGCCGCGTCCGGGCAAAAAAATTCCGGTGAGCCTCCCCGCCGCAAACCCGACGGCGGAGACGCTCACCGGAAAGGGTTGGGATAACCGGGAAGCAACCTAGCACACACAAACACGAATGAACGAAGCGAGAGGACGCGCGCCGGACGCTCGCGTCAACGCGCGAGCGGGGCCGTCACCGGAAAGTAACTTTCCGCGCTCAGCGCGGGAGTTCGCGGCCGAAGAGCGTCAGGTGCATCAGCCGGTAGAGGCCGACGTTGTCGACGTTGGCGGGCAGGCGGTCGGCGTTGCGGCCGGCGGCGCGCACGACGACGCCGGCGGAGGAATCGTCCTTCGCGCCCCAGCCGACCCAGAACGACAAGGCGCGGCCGTTCTCGTCGGGTTGCGCGAGGAAAGGCAGCGAGCCCGTGCCGTCGCGGCCGTCGATCGGCGCGCCGTTCTCATCCTGGCGCGGCAGCGGGGAGCTGGCGAATTTCGGCGTATCGCGCGGGCTGCGGATCGTGAAGCCGCCGGCATTGCTGTCGGCGGCGACGACCAGAAGCGTCTCCGGGTGGGCGTCGACAAATTCCCGTGCCACCCGGATGCCGTCATCGGTGCGCTGGCTGGCGAGGATCATGGCGGCGGCGTTGTTCTTGTTGCCGAAGTTGTCCGTGCCCTCCTCCTCCGCGACGAGGCAGAAGCCCGTGGGCGAAGCGCCGAGCACGCGCAGCGCGAAAGCGATCATCTCCGCGTAGGTCGGCGCCTGCGGGTCATAGGGCGGCAGGCCGGCCTCGCGAAGTTCCTCCTCCGTGCGGTCGTTGAAAGTGTGGCCGTGGGCGAACAGACCGAGGTATTTGCCGTCGGGACGCGGCGCACAGGCGAGCAACTCCTCGCGGGTATAGAGCACGGTGTAACCGGACGCACGCGCTTCGGCGACGAGGTCGCGGCCGTCCGTGCGCCGCCCGACGCCATGCCGCCCGGCGACGCCGGCGGGCAGGAACCACGCTTCGCCGCCGCCGAGCAGCACCTGCGCGCCGGAGGCGAGGACGCCGAGCGAAATTTCCTCGAAGTTGTCGCGATGGCCCGCGCTGGTGAGAAACACCGCCGAGCCGGGCTCGTAATGGGCGCCGGTCTGCACGACGCCGATCGCTTTGCCCGCGGCCTGCGCCTCGCGGAGCAGCGGACCGGGAAAACCGGACAGCGCGCGCGCATCCGGCGCCAGGAAACCGAAGTCACTGCGGTGCGGCCGCACGCCCCAGGCATGCGCCGTGGCGCCGCCGTTGCTGCTGGCGGAAAGCGTGTCCCTGAGCCGTCCGTCGTAGATCGCCACCGCCGTCAACCGGTCCCAATGCAACTGCCCCGCCGGCCCGACCGTGACGAAGCGTGTCGCCATCCACGAGCCGAGTGACGTGCCGTCCGGGTGGAGGAAGATGACATTCCCGGCGGGCTGTGCCTGCAGGCACGCTGCGAGGAGCAGGCTGGGGATCAGGAGGAGGGAGGAACGCATCGCAGTGCTCAACGTAACGGTTTTTCCTCCGCGGCCGCAAGTCCGGCCGCGCGGGCGATATCGTCCCACGCGTAATAGTGAAAGGTGCGATCGGTCGACATCGCGACGAAGAGCCCGCCGGGAAAGCCGGGCAGCGATTCGCTTGCGAGTTCGCTGCCGTCACTCTCGCTCGTGGCGAGGAACACCCGCGCGAGGAACGGATGCGCGTGCGGGTCGGCGGGCGTGCCTTCGCGCGGGAAAATGCGGAAGGCATCCGCCTGCTGGTCGGACACGACAATGTAACCGGTGCCGTCGGCGCGCTTGTAGAATGAAATGCCCTCGTGGTCGGCCGCGAAGCCATCCGTGCCGAAGAGCGCGAGCTCGCGCCCTGCATCGGGCGCGTCGGGGTCGGCGTGGTATTTGCGCACGCCGAATTGCTCGTCGGAGCAATAGACATAGCCGAGTTCGGCATCGACGGCCAGAGCCTCGATCTCCTTGCGTCCGCTGTAGCGGCCGAAGGTGCGAACGAGCGTCTGCTTCAGGTGGCCGGTCCCGTCGTCCTCGAGCCGGTATTGCGCGAGGTAACCCTCGGCGGGGCCGGACTTGCCGCCGACAATGGCGAAGAGCGCACCGTCGCGCGGCCGGCGGTAGAGCGCGATGCCCATCGGGGCGCGGGCCTCGTCGCCGTCGAACACCACGAGGTCCCCGCGATCGGCGGGCGCGAGGTCCGGCAGCGTGAAGACGCGCAGGCGTTTCGCCTCGCGCTCGGTGACGACGGCGAGGTCGACCGTGCGGCCGCCGAGGGCGATGCCGGTGGCGAGGTCGACGTTGTTGGGCCGGCGCAGGCCGGGCACGCTGCGCACGACCCGGCCGCGGAGGTCGAAGGCGTAGAGGGCGCCGTCCGTGTCCTTGTCCGTGCCGAGAACGAGGCTGCGCGCCGGATCGGCGCGGTCGATCCAGATGGCGGGGTCGTCGGTGTCGTGCCGGACCGTCTCGGTGACAACGCGGGGCCGGAGCGCGGGCGTGTAGCCCGGCAGGTGTGCGGCGGCGGGGGAACGGGCGAGCACCATCGCGGCGGTGGCGGCGTCATCGAAGGCGTCGTCGTCGTTGTCATCCCAAGCGAGGTGCCGGCGGAAGAAGTCGGCCCAGAGAAACTCCAGATAAAGCACATCCTTGCGCTCGGCGAAGCCGGTGCGGTGCATCACGGCCCAAGCGAGACCGCGGTAGGGATCGCGCGCCATGGCGCGGAGCGAGGCGGGGAGTTGCGCGGGCGGCAGCGGGCCGCCGCCGTCGGGCGCGGTGAGGTTGACGTAGCCGTTCGCGCGCATACGGGCCCAGAATTCGTCCGGCGCGAGGTCGGACCAATTGGCGCGGATGCGGCCGTAGGCGGTCTTCTCCGCGGCGGTCGACTCGAGCAGGGCGCGGAGCGTGTGATGACCGTCGAGCAGGTAGGGCACTCCGCCGGGACCGATCACGACCGGGACGTCTTTCTCGATCAGCTGCGCGCGCACCGCTTCTGCCGGCAGCGCGCCGAAGCGCCGCTGCTTGTGCGCGACTTCGCGCCAGCCGAGGGCAAACTGCGTCGGATGCAACCGCTCGGCGTCGAGGCGGCAAGCCGTGCCGGCGGGCAGATCGGGGCGGAACTCGACGTGGGCGGAGGGATCCGCATGAAGCGGCGCCGCGGTGAAAGCGAGGAGAGCAAGAAGAGCGATCAACAGGTGCATGGGAAGGAAAGGAGTGAAGGCCGGTGCTGCCGCACCGGCCTTCAGGCTAAGCGCCAACCAAGAAAGGCAAGCGGCGCAATGGGGCTCAGAGTTTCCAGCGCACGCCGACGTTCAGCGACCAGTCGTATTCCTCGACTTGGCCGAGGCGGCGGCCCTGGCCGTTGTCGCTGTGGAGGAACACACGGAAGGGCTCGTTGGTGAGGTTGAGGACTTCGCCGAAGATCTCGATGTCCTTCGTCACCTTGTAGCGGGCGGTGAGGTCGAGTTGCCGGAAGTCGTCGACGTAGAGGTCCTGCGGCGCGCTGCCGCCGAGGGGTTCGTCCTCGCGGAGGCGCTCGCTGCGGAAGTTGAGGGCGAGGCGGAGGAAGAGCGGGCCGCGTTCGTAGGTGAGCGCGACGTTGCCGGTGTAGTCGCTCTGGCCGATGAAGGGGACATCCTCGCCGGGGCGGGTCGGGTAGGTCGCGGCGCTGTCGAGCAACGTGAGATTGGCGAGCACGCCGAAGCCGTCGAACGGCGCGGGCAGCACCCGGAGCTGCTGCTGGTAGGCGAGCTCGAGGCCGGTGATGGAGCCTGAGGAGCCGTTGGCGAACGTGGTGACCTCGTAGCTGTCGCCGTCGATGATCTCGGGCGTCGGGAGCGTGAACTCGTAGGAGAAATTCTTGATCTCCTTGTGGAAGACGGCGGCGGAGAGCAGGCCGAGCGAGGGCAGGTAGTATTCGACGGAGGCGTCCCAGTTCGCGGCCTCGAGGGCGGCGAGGCCGGGGTTGCCGCGCGTGAGCTCGAGGTCGTCGCGATTGACGCGGGAGCGCAGCGCCGTGTCGCCGAAGGCCGGGCGGGCGAGGGCGTTGGACCAGGAGGCGCGGAGGACGAGGTTTTTGCTCACGTCGTAGCGCAGATAGACGCCGGGCAGCCAGTTGGTGTAGGAGCGCGAGGCCGTGACCGGCGTGGCGATCTCGTCGACGAGGTCGAGTTCGTTGCCGCGGGTGGAGAACTTGGTGCGTTCGACACGCAGGCCGGCGATGACGTTGAGGCGGCCGTAGGTGGCGCCGCCCATGAGGTAGGCGGCGAGCACGTCCTCCTCGACGGAGAAGTCCTCGAACTCGCTGTCCTCGAAGACGCGGCTGCCGGTGAAGGCGCTGCGGTTGCCGTAGAAGGCTTGGCGCACGAGGTCGGTGCTGAGGCGCGGGACGCGGAGGTAGGGATAATAGCCGACCGGCCCGGCGAGATTGGCGAAGGTGAAGGAGCTCGGCGCGGTGGTGAGTTCGAGCGCCTCGGCCTCGCTCGTCTTTTCCTTCGCGCGGAAGGCGGCGCCGAACTTGGCGTAGGCGGGCGCGGCGCCGGTGGAGAAGTCGTAGCGGGCGTTGAAGTTCGCGCCGGACTCCGTCTCGGATCCGCTCTCGTTCACGAGGTCGACGCGCTGGAAGTTATACGAGGCGGGATCGAGGAAACTGGCGCCGGCGAGCTGCGTCACGCTGACGTCGTAGGGCCCGCGGGCGTCGAAACGCAGGCTGGCGTCGCGGGTGTTGCGGCGGAAGCGCGCGGAGAGTTCGTCGGGGCGGGTCTCGTCGCCGCGGGTGTGCCCCGCCTGGGCGTCGAAGGTCCACGATCCGTGGCGCTTCTCGCCGCCGAGGGTGAAGGCGGTGACTTCCTGGTCCTTCTCGCGGATGCGGAGCCGGCGACCGTAGCGGCGGAGCGCGGTGTAGGTGGCGGAGTCGGCGGTCGCGGCCGAGAGCGTGCCCTCGGTGAAGTCGAAGATCGTGAGGTGGCGGCTCTCGGTGTCGGTGAAACGGTTGTAGCCGCCGCGGAGCCAGACGTGCGTGTCGTCGTCGGGGCGGGCTTCGAGCGCGGCGTTCACGCCGTGCCGCTCGCGCTTAATGACGTAGTCGCGGAATTGAAGCTCCTCAGGCGTGTAGAACGGCGTGCCGTTGTCGTCGGGCGAGATCCAAGCGCCGCCGGTCTCGAAGTTGTGCGAGCCGAACTTGCGTTCCTGCCAACTCGGCGCGACGAGCACGCCGTAACGGTTGTCGGCCCCGAAGCGCTGGGAAACGTAGCCGTTGATCTTGCCGCTGTTCTGGTCGACGAGCGGAGAATACTGGCCCTGGAGCGTGAGACTGGCGGCGAGTCCCTCGTGATCGAAGGGGCTCTTGGTCTTGATGTCGACCTGACCGCCGAGACCCTCGCCGTCCATGTCCGGCGTCGGCACCTTGGTCACCTCGATCGCCGCGATCGCATCGGAGGGCAGCACGTCGAGCGCGGTGGCGCGCTC
>CAYYVB010000027.1:0-11860 GCA_964475035.1 uncultured Opitutaceae bacterium
TGCGCCTCGCGTTGCAGACGCACAAGACGCCGTATCCGGGGCTCGAGGGCGATCTCGCGGCGCTCGTGCCGCGCGACGTGCTGCGCCGCACGCCGTTCGGCCGGCTGCCGCATCTGCCCCGCTACTTGAAGGCGATGCAGGCGCGCGCGGAGCGGTGGAAACGCGACCCGGCCAAGGACGCGTCGCGGGCGCGGGAGTTGCAGCCGTTCGCTCAGGCCGTCGCGCGGCTCGGCGAGCGCGCGGGTGCGTTCCGCTGGCTGGTGGAGGAGTATCGCGTCAGTCTCTTCGCGCAGGAACTCGGCACGGCGGAACCGGTATCGGCTGTTCGGCTGGAGAAGGCGTTGCGCGAGGCGGCGGCTGCGCCCGACGGCGCGGCGACCGGCTCCGGTGCTCCGGCCGTTCCGGCGCCGAAGCCCGCGTTGCCGCTACCGACGCAGGGCAAGCGCGTGTTCAAGAGCCTCGACGCGCTCGGCAACCTGCCGCGTTGAGCAAGGCGTGCGCAGGCTTTGGGGTTGCCGGTGCCGTGCCGGGCGCGTAATTCTCCGCCACCCCCAACCCCCCCCCATAACGATCCGCATGAACACAACGATCGCGACCTTGCTGCAGCATAAAGGAGGAGCGGTGAAATCAGTGCCCGTGGGCGTCTCCGTGTCCGACGCCGTGAAGGAAATGAACAGCCATAAGATCGGCTGCGTCCTCGTTATGGACGGCGCCGCGCTGGCCGGCATCTTCACGGAGCGCGATGTCCTGACGCGGGTGATCGCAGCCGACCTTGATCCGAAGCAGACGCCCGTCGCCCGGGTCATGACGCCGAATGTGCTCACCGTTGGACCTGAGACGACCGTGCAGCAGATGATGGATCTTTTCGCCGAGAAACGCTGCCGGCACATGCCGGTCGTGCAGAACGGCGCGATCATCGGACTGATCTCCATCGGCGACGTGTCGCGCTGGGTCGCGAGTGCTCACCGCGCCGAGGCCGAGACGCTGCGCCAATATATCAGCGGCGGACTCGCGGGTTGAACGCGCCACAACGTGTTGCCCCGTCCGACCGGACCGGGCGCACGATCTGAGGTCGGGTCGCCGGAAGTTCTAGGGAAAAGCGCTCAGGCATATTCACTTGCTAGGGTCATTCGGCCCGACTGCCATTGCGCGCATGGCGGAAAAAGAGCAGGCAAAGAGTGCGCGTGAAGTGACCGAAGGCATCGACTTCCGCGTCGAGGCGGAGATGACGCGCCTGCTCTACCGTTCGGCGGACTTCGGGTTGTTTTCCAATTTCGTCCTCGCTGCGGTGTTGGTGGCGGGGATCTGGACCTATTTTCCGGCAGGCACGCTCCTCGGGTGGTTCGGGGCCATCGTGGTGGTGTCGGCCGTCCGGCTGGCGACGAACTTGGCTTTCGCCCGCCGCGCGCGGCCGGATGCCGAGCTCGGCCGGTGGCGCAGGATCTTCCTCGTCGAGCTGATCTTCGCCGGCCTGACCTGGGGTGCGGGCGCCTGGCTGTTCCTCGCGGCGGATGAGCTGCTGCCGCAATGCCTCGCGATGTTCATCGTCGCCGGCATGAATGCCGGCGCCGCCCGCTCGCTTGCGCCGGTGCGGATTTGCTACCTCGTGTATGTCCTCGTCACGCTTACGCCGGCGATGGCGCGCTTCGCCGAGCTCGACGTGCCGGGCAGCTGGACGCTGGTGGCGATCACGGCCACCTACGCGCTGTTCCTCCTCAACACCGCCAAGCTCCACCACGCCGACCTGCAGAAACTCTACCGACTCCTCTTCGAGAACGACGAGCTCGTCGGCACGCTGAGCGACGCCAAGCGCCGGGCCGAGGCGGCGAACCAGGCGAAGTCGGAATTCCTCGCCACGATGAGCCACGAGATCCGCACGCCGATGAACGGCATCATCGGCATGCTCCAGCTCATCGGCGATTCGCCGCTCAACGCCGACCAGCGCCAGCAGCTCGCCGTCGCTGCCAAGTCCGCCGACACGCTTCTCCATCTGCTCAACGACATCCTCGACCTCTCGAAGATCGAGAGCGGCAAGCTCGACTTCGAGGAGATCGACTTTAGTCCCACCGAGCTCGGCGAGGAAGTCGTCGCGCTCTTCAGCACGCGCGCCGACGCGAAAAATCTCCGTCTCGCGCTCCACCCCGCCGCGGATCTGCCGGCGCAGGTGCGCGGCGACCCGATGCGGCTGCGTCAGGTGCTGCTCAACCTCATCGGCAACGCCGTGAAATTCACCGACGCCGGCCGCATCGACGTTCACCTCGAGGTGAAGCGACTCGACGGCGACGCCACGCGCCTGGTGTTCCGCGTCGTCGACACCGGCATCGGCATCGATGCGACCACGCAGGCGCGCCTGTTCGAGAAATTCACGCAGGGCGACAGCTCGACGACGCGCCGTTACGGCGGCTCCGGGCTCGGCCTGGCGATTTCGCAGAGCCTGGTGCGCCGGATGGGGGGCGAGATCAGCGTGCGCAGCGAGCCGGGCCGCGGCAGCGAATTCAGCTTCGAGCTCCCGCTGCCGGTCGCGCGTCCCGTCGCGCCGAAATCAAGTGTGTCCCGGCCGGAGCCCGTGGAGAAGTTCACCGGCCGCGTGCTCGTGGCCGAGGACGACTGGGGCAACCAGAAGGTGATCGAGGTGATGCTCCGCCGGTGCGGACTCGAGGTGGAAATCGTCGACAACGGCACGGATGCGCTCGCCCGTGCCACGCAGGGCGAGTGGGTGTTGGTCTTGATGGACATGCAGATGCCCGGCATGGACGGCCTGGAGGCGACGCGCGGCATCCGGGCGCGAATCGGGTCGCGCCGCCTGCCCATCGTCGCGCTCACGGCCAATGCCCGCGCCGAACACCGTGACGCCTGCATCGCCGCCGGCATGGACGATTTTCTCACCAAGCCCATCCGGCAGGAGGAGCTGCGCGTGTGCCTCCGGAAGTGGCTCGGCCAAACGCCGGCTTGAAGAGGGCCGGACCGCGGTGAGCGCGGGGTTGCCTGAGGCGCGGCACGGGTCATCTTTGCCGGTATGAGCACCGCCCGCATCGAGGTCCGTCTGCGTGAGCTGGCCCAGCTCTTCAACTCGCTCGATCCCTCGCCGTTCATCGACCGCGACCTCGACGACGAGGCGGAGCGGTTCATCGTCACGTGGGCGCGCGAGCTGCCGCATCACGCGCCGCTCGAGCTGGTCGTGCACCTCGCCACCGATCCCGGCGAACGCGCTGAGGGTGCGCAGGCGGCGGTGAACCACTACTTCGAGAGCCGTGCCGACATGAAGCGACGCGAGTTGCGCCAACTCCTCCGGCGTGGGCGAGAGAGTCTGTTCATCGGACTCGTGTTCCTCGCGGCATGCTTCGGGCTCGGCGTGCTGGCACGCGAATATCTGCCCGGCGGATGGGATGAGTTCATCGAGCTTGGCCTGCACATCGTCGGCTGGGTGGCGATGTGGCGGCCGTTGGAGATTTACCTCTACGATTGGTGGCCGATCCGGGCCGACCAACGCCTGTATCTGCGCCTCGCGCGGATGCCTGTCCGCCTCAGTGTGACGCTGGGCCGATAATTTTTGTAACTCCGCGCGGCTCGCCGGGTATTCAAGCCACCTGCATGAAAACCCTGATTAGCCTGCTCACCCTTGGCGCGGCGGTGGCCGCCGCCCCGGTCGCGCTTCACGCCAAGATCGTCCGCACCGTCGAAAAGACCTTTTCCGTCCAGCCGGGCGGGACTTTCCGGGGTGCCACCCAGGGCGGCGATTTCATCATCAAAACCGGCGATGTCCGCACCGTGCAGGTCACGGCCCGCCAGATCATCCGCACCGACGACGAGTCGAAGGCGGATGCATTGCTGCAAGATCTGCAATTCAGCCTCGAGCAGGACGGTAACGACGTCGTCGCCGAGGCCAAATACGACCGCAAGCCCTCCTGGGGCTGGAAGCACTGGCCGCCCGTTTCCGTCGATTTCACCGTCACCGTCCCGCGTGAATACAATCTCAAGCTCTCCACCTCCGGCGGCGACATCAAGGTAGCCGACCTGAAGGGTGACATCGTTGCCCGCACCAGCGGCGGCAACCTCAGCTTCGAGCGCGTGGAGGGCGACATCGAGGGCCGCACGTCGGGCGGCAATATCTTCCTCCGCGAAGGCACGGCCAGTGCCAAGCTCCACACTTCCGGGGGCAACGTCCGGGTCGAGCGCGCCGGCGGCCGCACGCAGGTCTCCACTTCCGGCGGCAACATCCATCTTGAGGAGGTGAAGGAGCTCATCAGCGCCACCACCTCGGGCGGCAAGGTCTATGCCGCGATCACCGGCCCGATTACCGAGGACACCGTGCTCGGCACCTCCGGCGGCGATGTGGTCGTGCGGCTCAAACGCGGCGTGGGATTCCACCTCGATGCCAGCACTTCGGGCGGCGAAGTCGATGCCGAGGGCCTGACCATCACGATCGACCGCGGCGGCGTGGGCAAGCGACGCCTCGTCGGTTCAGTCAACGGCGGCGGTCCGACGCTCAAGCTTCGCACGAGCGGCGGCAACATCGACATCCGCGCCGAATGAACAATTCACCGGCAAACGCCAGGTGTGTGTGCAAAACGGAGGCCAGCGCGTAAGCGCTGGCTTCTCGTTTTGGTTCGGTCGACGCCCGCTCCCTGTATTTCCGTCTGGCATGATTTGGCGCGCATCCCGCGCTGAAAACGTTCCTTGCGTGGGCTCGCGGGCGACGCGAAGAATCCGCGCCGTGGGTCTCATCGATACGCACACACACCTTGAATCTTTCGCGCGCCGCGGCGACGCCGCCACCATGCTTGACCGTGCGCGCGTGGCGGGCGTCGAGGCGCTGATCACCATCGGCACCGATGCCGACGACTGGGGCCTCTATCGCGACCTCGCGGCGGCGCATCCGGGCTTCGTGCACTACACGGCGGGTTTGCATCCGTGCAGCGTGGACGAGCGATGGGAGGAACGGTTCGCGCATTTGGAGGGATTTTGGGGTAGGGCGGCGACTCCGCTCGCCGCCGCGAATGCACTGGAGCGGCGCGGAACGGAGTCCGCGCCCCACCTCCCTGCGCCCGTTGCGCTCGGCGAGATCGGACTGGATCGGTTTCACCTGCCGAAGGACGACCCGGCGGCAGCAGAGCGCGTCTTCACCCTGCAACAAGCGGCGTTCCGGGCCGGGCTGGAGCTGGCGAAGCGACTTGGTTGCCCGGTCGTCGTGCATTCGCGCGGGGCTTTCCGCGAGTGCGTGGAGCTCATCGACGCCAGCGGGGTGGAGTGGGGGAAGGTCGTGTTCCACTGCTTCACCGAAGGGCCGGCGGAGATGGCGGAGCTGACGCGACGCGGCGGTTTCGGGTCTTTCACCGGCATCATCACCTACAAGACCGCTGAGCCCATCCGCGCGGCGGCCCGAGCCCAAGACCTCGACCGGCTCATGTTGGAAACGGATGCGCCCTACCTCACCCCGATGCCGCACCGTGGAAAGCCCAACGAAGTCGCCTACGTCCGGCACACGGCGGAGTATTGCGCTGAGCTGTTCGGGGTCAGCATCGACGAGCTGGCCGCCCGCACGACGGCGACGGCGCGGCGGTTTTTCGGCCTGTAGCGCAGGCGGCACGCTTGCATCCGACGGACGGCAGGCGAGACGCCTGCGCACCAAAATCGGCTGAAGCCGGGCGCACTTGGCACTTGTTACTGGATCCCTGTTCCTTGCTCGGCGCGTGATCGCGCCGCGCCTCAAGCCTCGTCGAATTTCTTGGCGAAGAGCGCTTCCAGTTCGTTGAGCATCGATTCGCCGTCCTCGCCGGTGGCGATAAACTTGATCTTCGTGCCCTTGGCGGCGGCCAGCATCATGAGGCCCATGATGCTCTTGCCGTTCACCTGCTCGTCATCCTTTTCCACGAAGACGTCGGCTTTGAACTTGTTGGTGACACGAACAATCATGGCCGCCGGGCGGGCGTGAATGCCCATCTTGTTTTGCACAAGGAGTTCCCGGATGTGGGTGGCGGCGGTGTTGGTGTCACTCTTTTCCATTGCGAGACAGTATCGGCTGAAAGTAAGGGGTATGCACAAAGCCGCTCGCTCCCTGCCTTGCAATCACAATAACCCCATGCCTGCCTTCGCGCTCATCGTGCCGTGCCGTTTGGAGTCGACGCGCTTCCCGCGCAAACTCCTCCATCCCGTTCGAGGCAAACCGCTTGTGCTGTGGGTTGCCGAGCGCATCACGGCCGAGGCGCCGGATCTGCCGTTATGGTTTGCCGTTGATCACGCCCTGCTTGCCGACTGTCTGGAAGGTGCCGGCTACCGCACGATCATGACCTCCGCGAGCCACCCTTCCGGCACGGATCGGCTGGCCGAGGCCAATCGCACTGTCCGCGCCAGCTACGTCATCAACGTCCAAGCCGACGAACCCCTTGTCACCGGGGGACAGATTCAGGCCTTGCGCCGGCTCATTCAGGGCGATGCCCCGATGGCGACGCTGTGCACGCCGTTCAAACGGGCGGAGGATTTCGCAAACCCCAACCAGGTGAAAGTCGTGTGGTCCGCCTCAGCCAAGCGCGCGCTGTATTTCTCGCGTTCCCCGATGCCCTACGCCCGCGACCAAGCCGGCCGGGTCGACGACGCCTGGGTGGCGAACAACCCTTGCTACAAACACCTCGGCCTCTACGCCTACCAGGGCGATTTTCTGGAGAAATTCGTGCGGATGCCGCCGGGGAAATTGGAGCAGATCGAAAAACTGGAGCAGCTCCGCGTGCTCGAAAATGGTCTGCCGATCGCGATCGACGTCACCGAAGACCCCAGCCTCGGCGTCGACACCCCGGAGGATGCGGTGCGCTTCGAGCGGGCGCTCGAAGCGAAGTAACAAGGGGCAAGAATCAAGTAACAAGGATGGCCGGGCGGCGGGGCCCGGCGGACGTGCGGCCGAGTTGGAGCATGTTGGACGGGTGTAGGGGGCAGTCTTGCTGCGCCCTGTGCGTGCTTCACAGAAGACAACTCGCTTTTTCAAGAAGGCCGGCTGAAGCCGGCCCTCCTTGGCCCTTGTTACCTGATCCTTGTTACTTGCGCGCGGCGTTAAGCCGCGCGCCGCACGGCCAACGTGTCGGAGCCGATGCGGGTGCAGTCGTAGCCGTGCTGACTCAACCGCCGGGCGATCGCGGCCCCTTGGTCGGCGAGCAGATGGTGCTCATAGACAATTAACTTCGCGCTGAGGCGCTGCAGGTCGGCGTTCAGCAGGATTTCATTCTCATAGCCTTCGACGTCGACAAAGAGGGCGTCGATCCGCGACCACCCGCGTTGGTCGAGCAGGGACTCAAGGCTTGCGCAGGGCACATGCACTTCCCGGAGATAGCCGGCTGCCTCATCCCCGGCGTCGAGGTGCTGCAACATCAGTTCACGGGAGTGGCTGACCAAGGTGGTGAGCACCGCCGCGTCCCTGCGTCCGGCCAAGAAATCCCGGTCGAGAATCCAGAGTTTGAGTTCTCCGCCCGAGTAGCCCGCTGCAAGGTTGAGCGGCGTCACGTTGGGATAGCTCCGATAGTTTCTCACCAAGGTGGGGAAGACCGCCGGATTCGGTTCGAGCACAAGGGACTCCCAATCGGGTCGGATGAGATATTCCCGGAAAGGATCGTGGGTCACGCCGTCGTGCGCTCCGATTTGGACGGCGCGAAGTGATTTCGCCTGATCGAGGTGGCTCCGCAACGCCCGTTGCAGCGATGTGCTGTAGCCGAGAGCACGCAGCCACGGCTTCACCCGGTCCATCAAAACAGGCTTGGTGCGCACCCAGAGGCGCAGGCGGTCAACGAAGGAATGCAGTTTGATGACGGAGGCTCTGTCTGTGCGCCCTAAGTCGTCAAGCGGTCAACCCACTGGCCGACAGGAAAGATCGCTGTGAAAGGCTGCTTGAGCTTGGCGCTTGCGTGTGGCGTCTCGCTGCGCGCCTTCAGGGTTTCCCTGCATTATGCTTCGCGACCATGCCGACCGAGTCGACGACGTCTGTGTGGCGACCAATCCCTGTGAAAAACACCTCGGCCTCTACGCCTACCAAGCCGATTCTCAGGAGATT
This sequence comes from uncultured Opitutaceae bacterium, assembly GCA_964475035.1. GTDB lineage: Bacteria > Verrucomicrobiota > Verrucomicrobiia > Opitutales > Opitutaceae > Didemnitutus. The sequence continues at coordinate 8,033 of CAYYVB010000027.1, forward strand.
CGTCTGGATGCCGCAAGGAAAGCTGGAGCAGCTCGACAAGCTTGCGCAGCTCCGCGTGCTCGAGAACGGGTTGCCTATCGCCATCAACGCGACAGAAGATCAGGGCGTCGGCGTCGATACGCCGGAGGATGCGGCGAGATTCGAGTAGGTGCTAGCGGCACAGCGAGTCGGCCTCGCGCCCGGGATGCCGCGACTCAAACGTGCGCGTCTCGCGCCGGGCCCGTAGTGCGGCGCGAGTGCGTCCAAATCGCTGCCGTCACCAAAACAGATGCGGCCGAGGCACCGACCCAGAATAAACCGACCAGTGAAAAGTCATAGGTTGCCGTGCCATCTTGGCCGTTTTTGGTCAGCTCGATGAGGTAGCCGCTGACGGCATCCTGCAGGCCGGCTCCGATGTAGCTCGCGATTCCGACCATGCCGAGCGCGGCACCCGCCGCTTCCTTCGGCACGCTGTCGATGGCGAGCAATCCGCCCAAGTAGCAGATGAGCGCGCCGATCGAGATGCCGAAGCCCACCATGCAGGCGTAATCCACCCATTCGTGTCCGCCCGGCACGGCCACGAACACGGCCAAGGATGCGGTGTTCAAGATGCAGGCGAGGAGCGCGGGCAGGAACCGGTTATGCGCGAACCAGCGATCACAGACCCAGCCCGAGGCCACAGTGCCGACGATGCCGGAAACCGCGCTCAAAGACACGATCATGCCGGCTTCGACCTGCGAATAGCCCTTGCCGAGTTCGAGGAAGAACATGCCCCAGCTGTTGATTGCGTAGCGCGCCACATACATGAACGCACTCGCCAGCGCGATGAGCCAGATGGTGGGGTTCTTGATCGCCAGCCATTGGCTCCGGCGAACGGCCCGGGATTCCTCTTCGGTTGAGGTCGAGACGGGCGACTTGGCTGCTGCGTCGCCCAGATCCGCGATGGTCGGCCGATTCTTAAACCAAGTCGCCGTGACTGCTGCGCCTAGCAGTCCCGTCATGGCTGCCCCCCAGAATCCCCAGCGCCAGCCAAAGTGCGCGCTGACCAAGGCGACCGCAATGAACGTCAACGCTTCCCCGATGTTGTGGCTCGCGCTCCAGAGCCCGTAGAACGTTCCGCGCTCCTTGCGGTCAAACCACCGGGCCAGGCCGACGATGCAGGAAGGGGCGCCCATGGACTGAAACCAGCCGTTCAGCAGCCAAAGCGCGGCGTAGGCTAAGAAGCCCGGGCTGAAGCCCAAGATGAGGTTGATCGCGGCGGTGCCCAGCAGCCCGACACTTAAAAACCGGTTGATGTTGGCCCGGTCGGCCAGAAATCCGTTCACAAACTTGCCGGCCGCGTAGGCGTAAAACAGGCAGGAGCCGATCAGTCCCAGCTGAGATTCGGTGAGTGTGCTTTCCTGCACCAAGGGCGCCTTCACCACCGACAGGCTCAGGCGACAAACATAATAAATGCTATAACCAACTGTAGCAGAGATGAATACCAGTTTCTTTTCGCGGGTCATGCGTGGTCTGGGGTCAGCACGGGGGAGGGGCAGGAACGACGATTATTATGTTAAGTTGTCAAACTTAATATTGACAACGCTCCGCCCCCTTTTCTCTTTCTGGCGAGCCTGCTCGCGTCAGCCGTCAGTAAACCCTAACCCCAATCACGATCATGTATCTTCCACCTGCTGCGTTTCGCGGTCTTGCCGCCGCCGCCACCTGCCTGTTCTCCGCTTCCATACTCCTGGCGCAGGCCACCGATCGATCCGCCACTCCTGCCAACGAAGAACCGGTCGTGCTCGAGGCCTTTGTCGTCACCTCGGGTGAATGGGGCGCGTTGCAGGAAGTGATGGAATCCCGCCGCCAGAGTGTCCGCCTCACCGATACCGTCGCGTCCAACGATCTCGGGGTGCTGCCGGATTTCAACGTCGGCGAAAACCTCCAGCGCTTGCCCGGCATCTCCGTTGATCTCGACCAAGCCGAAGCCCGCTACGTCACGGTCCGTGGTTTCAATCCGAACTACACCTCCGTGACCATCAATGGCAGCATCTTTGCCGCCACGGAGCGCAACACGCGCCGCGTCATGATGGACACGCTGCCGGCTTCGCTCGCGTCCAGCATCGCGGTGACCAAGACCCAAACGCCCGACATGGAAGGCCACTCGGTCGGCGGCGCGATCGACATCAAGGGCCCGCGCGCGATCCGTCGGCAGCCCTTCACGGCCCGCTTCAGCACGAAAATCGGCGCCTACACGAACGATGAGGGCTTCAACAAAACCGGGCCTTCCGGCTCGGCCGACTTCCTCGTCACGCGCACCTTCCTCGACGGCAAGATGGGCCTCGCGATCTCCGGCAACTATTACCTCCGCGATTCCTACACCCCGCAGGAGGAATACGGCAGCTCCCGCTACTGGTTTACCGATGCCGGCGTCCGCGTGACCACTCCCTACGGCGGCAACGGCTACGCCGTCCCGGTCGAGCGCCGTCTGTATTGGTATCACAACAAGCGCGAGCGCAAGGGCGGCTCCGTGAAGTGGGAATACAACCCCACGTCCAATCTCAGCTTCTGGGCGCTGGGCTTCTACAACACCGCCACGGACGACGAGGCCCGCCAAACCGACCTCCTCACCTGGAACACCAGCACCATCATCACGAACCAGACCCCCACTTCCGGCACGCTCACCCAAAGCTCGATGCAGCAGCAGCAGTTCCTCGGGAAATTCGATTTCGAGCGCACCATCGGTGGCATCCAAACCGGAGCCGACTTCCGGTTGGGCGACAACACCCTCTCCGCACGCCTCAATTACTCCGGCTCGTATTTCAACAATCCCGAAAACTGGAACGAGTGGCGGCAGTCGGGCAGCGCGCTCGCCGTCCGCTACCAGATCGATGGCGATGTCATCCGCTTCGAGGATGTGAACCCCGCCGCCCGGGCCAACCTTGCGGCCTATCGCCCGAACCGCCGACAGTTCGACACGCGCACCCTGCGCGAGGATGTTTACGAGGCCGCCCTCGACTTCACCGCCGGCAAGGTCGGTGCGATTGACGGTCTGGGCTACAAAATCGGCGGCAAGGTCCGTCGCATCGACCGCTCCTTCGACGAAGAGCGCGACCGCTACGTGCCGGTCTCGGCCAGCGGAAGCACCTACACACTCGCCGCCGCCAACGTCGTGCGCACGGACCTTGCCCTCCAGACCCAAGGCATGACTGGTTCGCAATCGATCATGATCATCGATCCCATCCGCTCTCGCGAAAGTTTCGCCGCCCACCTCGCGGCGAATCCCACGCAATGGAACTTCGATCCGATGCTCAACGACGACAACAACCTCGACTACAGCGCGATCGAGGATGTGACCGCCGGTTACCTTCAGGCGGAGTATCGTCGGAACAAATTGTCCGTCATCGGCGGCGTGCGCTACGAGCACACGCAGAACGAAGGCACGGGCCGCGTGCTGCGTGCCAACGTCTGGGGCGACACCACGAACAGCGGACGCTACGACAACTGGATGCCCTCCATCGTGGCCAACTACGATTTCACCCGCCGCAATCGTCTGGTCCTCGCCGTCAGCAAGACCATCGGTCGTCCCGCCTTCAACCAGTTCGCCCCGGTCGGCGAGCGCATCAACGACCTCGTCTCCGGCCTCACCATCACCCGGTCCAACCCCGACCTGAAGCCCCGCGAGAGCACGAACTTCAACGTCACCTTGGACCACTATTTCGAGAACAAGGCCGGATTCGTCAGCGTCGGCGCCTTCATGGCCGATGTGAAAAACGAGATCTTCACCGCCGCCAGCCAGCTCGATATCATCCTCGACGGCGTCGAGCGCGAGGCGACCGTGACCCAACCCAACAACGTGGACCGACC
>CAYYVB010000027.1:11870-12635 GCA_964475035.1 uncultured Opitutaceae bacterium
CCTATCGGGTGCGCGGCTTGGAGTTTTCCCTCGTGCGCAGCCTCAACTTCCTGCCCGCCCCGCTCGACGGCTTCAAGGTCAACGGCAACCTCACTTTCATCGAGAGTGATTTCGCGATCCGCATGACGGATGGCACTTACCATCAGACCGTCGCCCCCTTCGGCGCCCCCAAGCGCGCATGGAATCTCGCGCTGCTCTACGAAAAGAAAAAATTCTCCGCCAAGGTCGCGTGGAACGCCACCGGCATGAAACTCACCGAGCGCATCAACACCGTGGACACCTACCGCAACCGCTACGACGCCGGGGTCACTCGCGTCACCGCGAATGTCTCCTACCGCTTGAACAAGAACTGGCAGATCAACGCCAGCGGCTGGAATCTCACCGGGGTCGGCCGCCGCGAAGTGCTTGGTCGCGATCAGGAAATTCCCATCGTCATCGCGGATTTCGGTGCCGCCTACTTCGCGGGCTTCACCTACTCGTTCAAGTAACCCCGCCTCCCCGCCATGCCGCAGCCCACGTTCCTCGATGCCCGGATGAAGACCGTGCGTCTGGCGCTTATCGGTGCGGCGCTGGGCCTGATCAGCGCCGTCGCCAGTCCGACGGCGGCGCGCTTAGACCGAGGTGCGGCCATCGCCGCGGAGATCACCCGCGCGGATGCCGGCAACGTCCTGGTGGTCGCACATCGGGCCGACTGGCGTCACCACCCGGAAAACTCCCTTCCCGCGATCCGCAGCGCGATTGCCCTCGGCGCCGATGTTGTGGAGG
>CAYYVB010000027.1:12645-16504 GCA_964475035.1 uncultured Opitutaceae bacterium
TCCGCCGCACGAAGGACGGTCGCTTCGTCATCATTCACGACACCACCCTCGACCGCACCACCAATGGGCGCGGCCTCGTGGCCGATCACACTTTGGAGGAGTTGCGCCAGCTCCGACTCCGCGACGGTGCGGGCAGCGTCACCGCCGAAGTCATGCCCACTTTGGAGGAGGCGCTCGCGGCCGTGCGTGGCCGCGCGGTCGTGAATTTGGACAAATCCTCCGAGCATCCGGACGAGATTTTCCGCGTGGTCGAGCGCGAGGGCGCGCTCGGGTATGCGCTTTTCAGCGTCACCCAGCGGCTGGATGAGTTTGAAAAGGCCTATCCGGGGCTCCTCGCGCGGATGCCGCTCTTCATGCTCGTGGTCGGGGAAAGGGTCAAAGACCGCGATGCCCTCATCGGCGCCTATCTCGAGCGTCGGCCGCCCGCCGTCCTCCAATTGGTTTTTTCCCGCGAGGATGATCCCGTGCTCGCCTGGTGCGCCCGAGCCCGCGCCGCCGGTGTGCGCGTGTGGTTCAACGCGCTCTGGCCGCACCACAATGCCGGACATCATGACGACCGTGCGCTGACCGATCCCGACGGCGCTTATGGGTGGCTCACGGCGCAAGGGGCCACGCTCATCCAGACCGACCGCCCACAATTGCTCATCGACTACCTGCGGAGCGCCGGATTGCGGCGTTGAGGCGGACGCGTTCGATCCGCCACAGCCGCGCCGCGAAGCCCGGACTTTTTCTTCCCTTGCGGCCGAGGCTTCGCCTGAATCGCCCTGAGTCGCTTCCCCTTGCCACCCGAACTCAACCTCACCCAACGCCGCACCCTCGCCTTGTTGCGCACCCACGGCGCGCTCAGCCGCGCGGAACTCGCCGCCAAGCTCGGACTGAGCCGTCCCGCGCTGACGGAGATTGCCCGGGTGTTGGCGGAAGCCGGCTACATCGAGGAGCACGACATCGGCGGCAACGCGCGCGGGCAGCCGAAAATCAACCTGCGTCTGCGCGCGCGCGCGGCCTGCGTGGTCGGGGTCTTTATCCAACGCGACCGCATCCACCTCATGGCGGTGGACATCACCGGCGAACCGCTCGGCGAGGAGTGCATCGAGCCGACGCCCGAAGATCCGCAGGCCGCCTGTGAAGCCGTCGCAGCCTCGCTGTCACAACTCCTGCGCCAGCACGGCATCGCAAGGAAACGACTGCTGGCGGTCGGTGTCGCCACCACCGGTTTCTTCCTCGGCGAGCACGACCGCATCTGGCCGCCGGTCGAGATGGCACACTGGCGCGAATTCCCGCTGCGTTCGACGCTGGAGGCCAAACTCGGCGTTACGGTCTATCTGGAAAACGACGGCAATGCCGCCGCGCTCGCCGAACATCTGAAGGGCGCGGGCCGCGAGCATCAGGACTTTCTCTTCGTGTATCTGGCTTACGGCGTGGGTGGCGGTTACGTGCATCAGGGCAGGATATTCACCGGGGCGCACGGCAACGCGTGTGAGATCGGGCGATTGATCCCGCTGCATCCGGCGGTGCGGCCCACGCTCACCAGCTTGGCCTATCGTTTCGAGCGGCCGGTGGCCTCCATCACGCCCGAGGAAATCTCGGCATGGTTCGCCGCCCGCGACGAACGACTGATGCGGTTCTTGGAGGAGGCGGTGGCGGCTTTGCGCGCGCCGCTGGCCGCCGCGGTGATTCTCTTCGATCCCGAGACGATCGTCCTCGGTGGCAAATTTCCGCCGGAGGTGCTGCAGTGGTTCGTGGATCATCTGGATGCCTCGCACGCGGACACCGCCAGCATCCCGCATTTGCCGAAGCCGACGGTGAAACTCAGCGCCATCCATGAAGTGGAAGCCGGACTGTGGGGTGCGGCGTTGCTGCCACTCCACGTTTTCATGTCACCGGTTGCCGAGTAGAATTTCTTCCCCGGCTCGCCTGCGTCGCGTGGGCTTGGCGCTTCCGCTGCATGCTCACCCTGCTGACATTCCTCGCGCTCAACGGTCTGATCGCCGGATTGACCTGGTGGCGAAGCCGGCGCGCCGCCGTCGGCGGGGCGGGCGAGTATTTCCTCAACCGCCGTCGACTGTCGGCCCCGTTGGTGATGCTTGCCGTGTTGATGACGAATTTCTCCGCCGAGCAATTGGTGGGGTTGAACGGAGAGGCCTATCGCAACGGGGCGACGGCGATCGCGTGGGAGATGTTCGGCGCGCTCGGTCTCGTGTTGTTGGCGGCGGTGTTCCTGCCCCGCTACTACGCGGCGGGCGTCACGACGATCCCGCAGTATGTGGAGGATCGCTGCGGTCGCCCGGTGCGGCGGCTGATGTCGGCGCTCATGCTGGCATCACTGATTTTCGTCGGCGTGCCCTTCGTGCTCTACTCGGGCACGCTCGCGTTGGTCGAGATCTTCGATTTGCGGCTTTGGTCCGGTTTGCCGCTGCCGCTGCTGTTGGGCGGCACGGCGGCGTTCCTCGGGTTCACCGGTCTGGCATTCACGTTGTCTGGGGGCATGCGCAGTCTCGCGATTTCGGATGTCTTTTACGCAGTGATATTCTTCGGCGCGGCGTTGCTCGTGCCTTTGCTCGGGCTGTGGGAGATCGGCGCGGGCAGTCTGACCGACGGTCTGGCGCGTCTCGTGAACGAAAGGCCCGGCGCGTTGCATCCGTTCGGTGGCACGGGCGAGAGTCTGCCGGCGAGCGCGTTGCTGACCGGCATGGTCGTGATCAATCTCAGCGCGTGGTGCGTGAACCAGAGCGTGGCGCAAAAGGCTTTTGCCGCCTCCAGTCTCGCGGAGGGGCAGAAAGGCATCCTGCTTGCCGCCACGGTCAAGTTGCTCGCGCCGCTGTTCTTCGTCCTGCCCGGGCTGATCGCGTGGGTTTTGTTCAAGGGCGGATTGGAGAATCCCGACACCGCTTACGCCCGATTGGTGCAGCATCTGTTGCCGGATTGGCTCGCAGGATTTTTTGCCGCCGCGGTCGCGGGTGCGACGATTACTTCCATCAGTGGACTCCTGCACAGCGGCACAACGTTGCTGGCCATCGATCTGCTGGAGAAAAATCCGGCGAATCCGGCTGGCCGGCTTCCGCCGGTGGGGCGTTGGTTCGCCTTGGGTGTGGTGGCATTGGCGGCGGTGGCGGTGCCGCTCATCGCGCAGCATCCTTCGGGGTATTTCGTCCTGATGAAGCGATTGAACGCGACGCTGACGCTGCCCGTCGTGTCGGTGGTGGTGTGCTTGGTGCTCACCCGCAAAGTCTGGCCCCGGTGGGCGATTCCGTTGGCCATGGTCTCGGCGAGCGCGGTTTATCTGCTGGCGGATTTCTCCTCGTGGGGGCCGCTCTCCGCCGTATTGCGGTGGCACTGGCTCCACGCAGTGGCACTGGCCTTTGCTGTCGCGACCGTGGTGTTGTGGGCGACTGGGCGCCGTGGTGAGGCGGCCGTAGTCACGCTGCAGCCTTCGTCCTTGCGAGGTTGGCCGGCGCTCCGGTTGGCGGCGGGAACAATCGTGCTCGGCGTGCTGGCGGTTTATTCCGCGCTGTGGCTGCTCGCAGGCCCGCGGTGAGCGACTGCGATCAGCAGGCGGATGACGTGGATTTGCCTGGCCCTCAGATCTTCCCCGCCTTGCGTTGCTCGACCATCCGGTAGAAGTCCTCGAAGAGCGGGTCGGCGTCGTTCGGGCCGGGGGCGGCTTCGGGGTGATATTGCACGCAGAAGACCGGGAGCTCCGTGTGACGCAGGCCTTCGACCGTGTTGTCGTTCAAGTTGATCTCGGTGACGATCGCACCTTTGCCCTCGATGGATTTCGGGTCGGTGGCGAAGCCGTGGTTCTGCGCGGTGATCGAGACCTTGCCGGTCTCGAGGTTCTTCACCGGCTGGTTGCCGCCGC
>CAYYVB010000028.1:0-16465 GCA_964475035.1 uncultured Opitutaceae bacterium
AGCTGCGTGGGATTGAGCAGCGTGGCGGCCTGGGTGACGAATTCGTCGGTGATGGGCGTGCCGCCGCCCCCGAACAGGATGGCGCCGGCGGGACCACCTCGGATGTCGAACACCGGGGAGCGGTTGCCGGCGGCGGGCGGGGATTGCGTCGCGAGCAGCTGCACGAGCTGCTCGGATTGCTGCGTCGAGAGCGGTAACGAGCCGTAGCTGAGGCGCTGCTCGAGCCGGTTGACCACGGCGCGCTGCGGCTGGGTCTGGTTGAAATTCTCGTAGCGCTGGTAATTCGCCTCGCCGACGAGGGCGCGGATGTTGGCGTCGATCTCGGCCTGGGTGGCTTCGAGAAGGCTGCGGATCTCGCCGCGATTCTCGCGGTTGCTGAGGCCCTGCGAGCGCGCGGCCGCGAGCACATCCATCGCCGCGGTCTGGCGCTCGACGAGCAGGTCCTTCAGGCGTTCGAGCTGGGCGGGCGGCAGGTTCAGCATCCGGAAGAGGTCGCCGTAGCGCTGGTCGAGCGCGCCGCGCTGCTGGATGCCCATGAGGCGTTGGGCCTCGGGGTTGTCGAGGAAACCGGGTAGGCGGAAGGTGCCGTTGTCGCTGCCGGCGGCCACCGCGGGCATGGCGGCCGGGCCGGCGTTGACGGAGTCGCCCGCGGCCGCGACGGCTGGGGCGGAGTCGTTGGCGCCCGTGATCTCGCCTGCGGTCGAGCCGGCGCGGTCGCCGCGTCCGGAGCGACGCAATTGCTCGCGCAGGTCGGCGCGCTCGCGTTCCAGCGCCGCCGCCGCTTCGCGCGCGGTGCGCAGGGCGCGGTTTTGCTGGTAAGCGTAGAACACGCTCGTGGCCGTGGTCAGGCCGAGGAAAAGCACGAGCAGGCGGGAGAAGGTGCGCATGGGGATGAGACGCCGGAAGCGAACCAAGGTTTCAGACCAGCGGCAATCGGTAAGGTGGAGGCGGTCGGGCAAGACCGCTGGGCGCGCCGGGAACGGGATGCGTGGCGCGATCGCGAGAGGGAGTCGCGCGATGCGGTCTCCGCGCGCACGGAGTGCGCGCCCTACCTGGCGAGGGCTCGAGAGTTTCCTCCTTAACGAGGAGGAAATTGTGAACCTCGGCGCCCAGAGGGCGCCCGCCTCAGCTCATCGCTGCGCGACTCGCCCTGCGGGCTCGCCATGTTCCCGCCTCAGCGAGGCGGGAACTCAAACTCGGCCTTGTCCTTCTTGGCGGAGAGGACGAGGTAGGCGGAGAATTTGTTGCCGCGCTTCGAGACGAAGCCCTCGATCAGCTCGGTCTTGCCCTTGGCGAGGAGCTGCTGGACGTGGTCGGGCGTGAGGTCGACCTCGCAGAGTTTCTTCGCGAGCTTGAAGACGGCGCGGTTCTCCTGGTCGGGCTTGCGCACGTAATAGGCGTCGCCCTGCTCGACGATCTCGCCGCCGGTGTGGGCGGGGCTCGGCGCGATGACGGTCGCCTTCGACAGGTCGACCTTGGCGCGGGCCTTGCGCTCGATGGGCTTGCCGTCCTTGTCGAGCTTCGGCGCGCGCGGCGGGAATTCCCAGGCGATGCGGCCGGCTTCCATCTTGAGGAACGCGTCGAAGGGGCGGCCCTTCTTCGAGATGAAACCCTGGATGAGGCCGGTCTTGCCGTTCTGCACGAGGTCGATCGCCATCTCCGGTGTGATCGGCTTCTGGCACATGATGCGGCCGACGCGGAAGGTCTGCTTCCAGCCGCCTTCGGCGGACGGATCGCGCTCGCGCACGATGAAGCTGTTGCCGCTTTCGCAAAGCTCGGCGCTGGTTTGCGGGTGCGTCCAGAAGGGCGTGAGCGTGGCGAGGTCGGCCTTGTCGCCGAAATCGAACTCGGTCTTCCACTTCATCTCCTTCGTGCCGTCCTTGGCCACCTTCTCCTCGCGGGCGAGCTTGAGCACGGCGGCGAAGCGGCTGCGGGTCTTGGCGGAGATGAAGCCGTCGAGCGGGCCGACCTTGCCGGTGGTGACGAGCTCTTTGATCTCCGGCTCCTCCATGCGGCGGCCGCCGATGACCTTGTAGACCATGAACTCGCCGTCCTGCGACTTGTAGCCGCGCAGCGTCTCGCGCAGGGGCTTGCCGTCGGTGGGCGAGGGGATGTCGGTGACGCGGGCGACGGAGTCGTCCTCCTCGAAGCCCTTCACGCGTTCGACGATGCCCTTCGTCTCCTTGACGATCTCGGCCATGAACTTCTCGCGCGAAAATTTCCCGTGCTCCATCTGGCGGAGGTGAAATTCCCACTCGCCGGTCATGGTCGGGCTGGTGAGGTCCTCGGCCTTCACGGCGGCGAGGAACTGCATCACCTGCTCGGCCTTGGCGCTCGGGACGAGCTCGCGTTGGTTGCGGTCGAGATACTTCTGGTAGATGAGGCCGTCGATCGTGTCGGCGCGGGTCGCGGGCGTGCCGAGGCCGCGCTCCTTCATCGCCTCGGCGAGTTCCTCGTCGTCGACGAGCTTGCCGGCGGTCTCCATCGCGGAAAGGAGCGTCGCCTCGGTGTAGCGCGGCGGCGGCTTGGTCGCCTCGGTGTGGAGTTCGGCGCCGGTCGTGCGGGCCTTCGCACCGTCTTCTGGCGACATCGCGGGCAGGGCCTTGGCATCGGCGGTGTCGTCGTCGAGCACGGCCTTGCCATAGACGGCGAGCCAGCCGGCGGAAGTGAGCACCTTGCCCTCGGTCTTGAAGGTGTGGCCGGCCACGACGCTGAGGCGCGTGGTGACGTCGAACTCGGCGGCGGGGTAGAACACCGCCACGAAGCGCCGCGCGATCATGTCGAAGAGCTTGGCCTCGGCCTCGTCGAGATTCTTGGCCTCGTGCTCGGTCGGGATGATGGCGAAGTGGTCGGAGACCTGCGCGTTGTTGAAGATGCGCTTGTTGAACTGCACGTAGCCCGCCTCGAGCGCCTTCTGCGCGTGCGGCGCGAGCGAGCCGTGGAGGTTGGCGAGCGTGCGGCGCACGACGGGCAGATAATCCTCCGGCAACGCGCGCGAGTCGGTGCGCGGGTAGGTGATCATCTTGTGCTTCTCGTAGAGCGCCTGAGCGATCTGGAGGGTGCGCTTGGCCGGGAAACCGTAGCGGCTGTTCGCCTCGCGCTGGAGCGTCGTGAGGTCGTAGAGACGCGGGGAGATCTGCGTGGTCGGCTTCTTCTCCTCGGTGACGGACGCGACCGGCTGGCCCTGGCAAGCGGCGAACACGGCCTCGGCCTGCTGCTGGTTCCAGATACGGTCGATGCGGTCGTGCTCGTCGTCGTTCTTCTTGTAGTCGCCGCGCTGGTAGACGCCCTCGTAGGCGCCTTGGGCGACGGCGAACTTCGCCGTCACGCGCCAGTAGCCGCGCGGGACGAAATTGCGGATCTCGAGCTCGCGCTGGTAGACGAGCGCGAGGGTGGGGGTCTGCACGCGGCCGACGGAGGCGACGTTGCCCGCGCGCGAGCCGAACATGCGCTTGGTGATCGCGCGCGTGCCGTTGATCCCGATCAGCCAGTCCGCCTCGCTGCGGGAACGGGCGGCGTCGGCCAGCCCGCGCAGCTCCGCGTCGTCGCGGAGGTGGGCGAAGGCCTCGCGGATGCCCTCGTTGGTCATGGACGAGAGCCAGAGGCGGCGGACGGGGTGCTTGTTCTTCGCCAGGCGGGCGAGGTTGCGGAAGATGAGCTCGCCCTCGCGGCCGGCGTCGCAGGCGTTGATGACCTCCTTCACGTCCTTGCGGGCGATGAGTTTCTTGAGGAGGGCGAAGCGGTCCTTGGAATCGGCGATGGGCTTGAGCTCGAACTTCTCCGGGATGATCGGGAGCGTCTCGAGGCGCCAGAAGCCGTATTTCTTCTTGTCGATGTCCTCGGGCATCAGGAGTTCCACGACATGGCCGACGGCGGACGAGATGATGTATTCGTCGTTCTCGAAGTGGTCGCCGTGCTTGGGAACCTTGCCGAGCGCGCGGGCGATGTCGGCCGCGACGGAGGGCTTCTCGGCGATGATGAGGGACTTCATGGGGAGGCGAGGCCGTAACGCGCGGCGAGCGGATTTCAAGCCCTAGTTTTTTCTAGAGCCGCGCGCGCACGCGCGCACGCGTAGGAGCGCGCGCTCGCGCGCGCGAGGGAGAACACGAGGGAATTCCGCCGTCCTGGAGGGCGCGGCTACCGCCGCGCCGATACTAAGGTCACATCGTTTGGTCATTCGCGGTGCGGCGGTAGCCGCACCCTCCAGACCATCGCACTACACTCTAATTAAGCACCGATCTCGGCCAGCGACGCATCGAGCGCCGCGAGCAGCTCCGCGATCGTCGCATCGGTTTCGTCGCCCATGTTCGAGATGCGGAAGGTCTTTCCCTTCAGCTTGCCGTAGCCGCCGTCGATGACGAAGCCGCGGCGCTTCAACGCGGCGTTGAGCGCGGGGAGGTCGATGCCGCGCGTGTTGGCGAAGCAGTTCAGTGTTACCGAACCGTAGGCCTCCGAAGGGAAGAGTGTGAAGCCGTGACGATAGCCCCACTCGCGGACGGTGCGGTTGAGGAGGGTGTGGCGGGCGAAGCGGTTGACCAGGCCCTCGGCGGCGATGTCCTCGAGCTTCGAGGCGAGGGCGTAGATGTGCGGGATGGAAGGCGTGCTGGGCGTCATGCCGCCTTCGTGGTTCTTCTCGAATTCGACGAGGTCGAAATAGTAACCGCGCGTCGGTGAGGTCGCGGCGCGGTCGAGGGCGCGGCGCGAGGCGGTGAACACCGTCAGGCCCGGCGGCAGCGCCAGCGCCTTCTGCGAACCGGCGAGGACGATGTCGAGGCCGAGCGCGTCCTGCTCGATCGGCACGGCGCTGAAGGAGCTGACGGTGTCGACGATGCTGATGACGTCGGGAAACTCGCGCAGCACGGCGGCGAGCGCGGGCAGGTCGCTGAGGCAGCCGCAGGAGGTCTCGTTGTGGATGAGCGTGACGGCGTCGTGGCCGCCCTTCGCCAATTCGGCGCGCAGCGCGGCGGGGTCGATCGGATGGCCCCATTCGAATTGCAGCGGCGCGGCCTCGAGGCCGCAGCGACGGGCGACGTCGAGCCACTTGTCGGAGAACACGCCGTTCATGCAGCAGAGCACTTTTCGACGGACGACGTTGCGCAGCGCGCCTTCCATCACACCCCAGGCGCTGCTGGTGGCGAGGTAGGTGGAGCCGCGCGTGCCGAAGAGCGCCTGCAGGCCCGGCGTGAGCGAGCGGTAGAGCGCGATGAAATCGGCGCTGCGGTGGCCGATCATCGGCTGCGCCATCGCGCGGAGCGTTTTTTCGGAGACGGCGACGGGGCCGGGGATGTAGAGCTTGGCGGGCATGGCGGGTGGCGGGCGGGGCGCGAGGGGCCGGTGTTGCTTGTTGCGCGGCCGGCCGCTTCCGTGCAAGTAACCACGCTCAACCCCCGCACCGTCAAAACCAATTCACGTCATGCTCCGCCGTTGGATTCGCCATAAGACGAACGAGTTCGAGCAGTTCGGCATCGACGTCATCATGGGCAAGCGCGAGGGCTTCGGCGCGCTGGTGTTCGGCGGATTTCTGCAGGGTTGCTCGTATCTGTTCAGCGGCATCGCGCAGGCGCGGCTCTGGCTCTACCGCAAGCGCATCCTCCACGACACGCCGCTCGGCTGCCTCGTCGTCGTGGTCGGCAACCTGACCGTGGGCGGCACGGGCAAGACGCCGATCGTCGAGATGTTCGCCCGCGCGCTGCGCGACCGCGGGCGCAAGGTCGCCATCCTCAGCCGCGGCTACAAGAGCAAGGCCCCGCCGCTCTGGAAGCGCTGGTGGCACGACTTCACCCACGCCGACCCCGAGCCGCCGCGCATCGTGAGCGACGGCTCGCGCGTGCTGCTCGACAGCGAACTCGCCGGCGACGAACCGTTCATGCTCGCGCAGAACCTCCCCGGCGTGGTCGTGCTGGTCGACAAAGACCGCGTGAAGGCCGGCGCCTATGCGATCAAGCGGTTCGGCTGCGACACGCTCGTGCTCGACGACGGCTTCCAATACCTGCCGCTCAAGGGCCGGCTCAACCTGCTGCTGGTCGACAAGACGAACCCCTTCGGCAACGGCTTCCTCCTCCCGCGCGGCATCCTGCGCGAGCCGGTGAAGCACCTCAGCCGCGCCTCCTACGTCTTCCTGACGAAGTCCAACGGCGTGCGCGACGAGGAGCTCGAGCGCCTCATCCGCCACTACAACCCGCACGCCGAGATCATCGAGTGCGCGCACCGGCCGCAGTATCTGCAGCGCGTCGGCAACGGCGAACGCCGCCCGCTCGAGGACCTGCGCGGCCGGCGCATCGCGGCGTTCTCGGGCATCGCCACGCCCGAGAGCTTCGAGCGCTTCCTGCGCGAGGGGGGCGCGCAACTCGTGCACGTCAGCCGCTTCCTCGACCACTACCGGTTCACGTCGGAGGACCTGCGCGAGATCTACGCCGCGGCGGCGAAGGCCGGGGCGGAGTTCATCGTCACGACGGAGAAGGACGCGGTGCGCATCGCTGCGGCGGACGTCGGCCCGCTCCCGCTGTATTACCTGCGGCTCGAGATCGAGATCCTGCGCGGCGCGGCGGATTTCCAGGAAGCGGTCGGCAAGATCTGCTTCCCGCACGGCCGGCCGCTGAACGAGGAACCCGAGCCCGCCGGCGAAGCCGCCATGGCCCCCGGTGGCGCCGGTTGACAGGGTAGGGCGCGCGCTCCGTGCGCGCCGGGGACGGGTTGCGATCAGAGCCAGCATTCCGCGCTCTCGCCACGCAAGCCACGCCCACCCGCGAACCCCGACCTGAAATTCCGTTGCGCGGGGGCGGGGGAGTTGTTCTGTTGCCAAATCTCAGATGAAAAAGTGGTCGCAGACTTTCATTCCCACCCTCAAGGAGAGCCCGTCGGACGCCGAGATCGCCTCGCACAAGCTGATGCTGCGCGCCGGCCTCGTCCGGAAGCTCGGCGGCGGTTTCTACACCTACATGCCGTCGGGTCTGCGCACCCTGCACAAGATCATGGCGATCTGCCGCGAGGAGATGGACCGCGAGGGCGGTATCGAGCTCGCCATGCCGCACGTCCACCCGGTGGAGAACTGGATGGACGGCCCGCGTTGGGCTGCGGCGCGTGAGATCATGTATCGCGTCGACCACGCCGGCGACGGCAAGCGCCCGTCGCGCGAGCCGGAGTTCGTCCTCGGACCGACGCATGAGGAGATCATCACGCCGCTGGTGAAGACCGAGATCACGAGCTACCGCGACCTTCCGAAGAATTTCTACCAGATCACGCACAAGTTCCGGAACGAGATCCGCCCGCGCTACGGCCTGATGCGCGCCCGCGAGTTCATCATGAAGGACGCCTACAGCTTCGACGCCACCGACGAGGGCGCGATCGAGAGCTACAACAAGATGAAGCGCGCCTACACGGCGTTCTTCACGCGTTGCGGCCTGAAGACCATCCCCGTCGAGGCCGACACCGGCGTCATGGGCGGCAGCTTCTCGCACGAGTTCATGGTGCCCGCGCCGGTCGGCGACGACGACATCGTCTATTCCGACGCCGGCTACTCGGCCAACCGCGAGAAGGCCACCAGCGGCATCGTGCCCGCCGACCTCGCCGACGCCGCGCCCGCGGGGGCGATCGAGGAATTCGCCACGCCCGGCGTCGTCACCATCGCCGCGCTCGAGGCCGCGCCCTACGCGGTGCCGGCGGACCAGCAGTTCAAGACCCTCGTCTATGTCGGCGACGGCAAGCTCTTCCTCGTCATCGTGCGCGGTTGCGACGACGTCGAGGAGGCCAAGCTCGGCTCCCTCGGTTTCCAGCTCTGGCGCGCAGCCACGCCCGAGGAGATCGAGCCCGTCCTGGGCGCGAAGCCCGGTTCACTCGGCGCGGTCAAGGGCACGATCAAGAATCCCTCCGCGCTCGCCGGGATCTTCGCCGACCACGCGATCCGCCTGATCGGCAACGGCACGACCGGCGCGAACAAGGACGGCTTCCACCTGCGCCACGTCAACGTCGCGCGCGACCTCGCGATCACGAAGTTCGGCGACTTCCGCCGCGTGCGCGAGGGCGAGCCCTGCCCGAAGTCCGGCCAGCCGCTCAAGATCGTCCGCGCCATCGAGGTCGGCCACGTCTTCAAGCTCGGCACGAAATACTCCGACAAGTTCGGCGCCGTCTACACCGACGACAAGAAGCAGACTCATCCGATGGTGATGGGCTGCTACGGCATCGGCATCAGCCGCACGCTCCAGGCCATCGTCGAGCAATCCAACGACGCCGACGGCATCATCTGGCCGTGGCAGGTCGCGCCGTGGCAGGTCATCGTGGTCAACCTCGATCCGCAGGACGCCGCCGCGAGCGACGTCGCGCAGCAGCTCGCGCTCGCCGCCGAGCAGGCCGGCGCCGACGTGCTCATCGACGACCGCGCGGAACGCCCCGGCGTGAAGTTCAAGGACGCCGACCTCATCGGCATCCCGCTGCGCCTCACCGTCGGCGGCAAGGGTCTGAAGGAAGGCATCATCGAGCTGAAGTGGCGCGCGCAGAAGGAAGTCCGAAAGGTCCCGCTCGCCGAGGCCGCCGCCGTGGTGGCCGAGGCCGTGCGCTCCGCCGCGGCGCCCGCCGCCTGAGAAGCACCATGCCCTGGGCCGAGTCCAACCCGCTGCATTCGCCCGCCCACGCCACCGCAACGCAGACGCAGTTGCAGGACACCTGGCACGTGGTCGTGTTGAACGATCCCGTGAACCTGATGTCCTATGTCGTCATGGTCTTCAAAAAAGTCTTCGGCTACGACGAGACCCGCGCGCGCAAGCACATGCTCGAGGTGCACGAGCAGGGCCGCTCCGTGCTCTGGACCGGCGCGCGCGAACAGGCCGAGGCCTACGTCTTCACGCTGCAACAGTGGCACCTCAGCGCCGTGCTCGAACGGAATGAAGCGCGTTGAGATCAAGTTGAACCTCGACGCGGTCGCTCCGCTGCTCGACGCGATCAAGGCCGCGGCCGACGACCTCCAGCCGTCGCTCGCGACCAGCGCCGCCGTGCCCGACCCCGAGTTGGCGGAGCACTGGCACGCGGAGCTGTTGCAAGGCCAGAAGAGTGACCTCGGGGTGCTGCTCGGGCTCTTCGACTCCGAATTTTTCGCGCAGGGCGTGATCGCGCTCGATCCCGGCAACGCCGAGCCGATCCTGCGCGCCAGCGCGGCGGTGCGACTGCGTTTGCGCGAAGCGCACCTGAAGGAATTGGAGGACGATAACCTCGAATCCGGCGAGATCGACCTCGAAGGCCTTCCCGAGGTGCAGCAACGCGCCTTCGCGGCGTATGTGTTTCTCGCGACGCTGCAGGAAGTGATCGTGCAGCACCTCGATCCGACTGTGCTGGAGTAGCGTGGCATGATCCCTGGAGGGCGCGGCTACCGCCGCGCCGTCGGATCGGCGGGAGTGAGATCGCGGGCGCGGCGCGGCGTTAGCCGCGCCCTCCAGCTGATCTGACGCAAGTGGAATCGCCGGGGTGAGTTTCCAACGCCATGTTCGACGATCTTGCGGCGTGCGAGCACCGTTCGCATTTGACGAGGCGGGGGGCGGACGTAGCTTCGGCCGCGACACCCTGCAGTGTTCGAGGTGCTTCAAATTCGCTCTTTGCCTTTGATACCATTTGGGAGCCGCCAAGCGGCGCGCCGATGCCAGGCCGTCAACCGGAAGGCAGAAACGCGCCAGGTGGCGCCCACCTTAACCAAGAAGGTTTTGGAGCCCCCGAAGCATACGGCACAGGCGGGGTGTCATTTACTTTTTCCAACCCATCACCCACCCACAACATCATGGAGAGACTGCCCTATTACCAAGTCCTGCACGTCCTGTCGCTGATCGTCCTGATCGCCCAGACGTTCATGGCATTCGCCAATCCGCTGCCCGAAAATCGCAAGCGCACGATGATGATCACCGGCATCGCGGCCCTCCTGATGTTCATCAGCGGCTTCGGCATGCTCACGATCAACAAGATCCCCTTCGCCAGCACGCCGTGGATCTGGGTCAAGACCCTCTGCTGGCTCGGCGTCGCCGCCATGGCGGGCATGGCCTATCGCAAGGCGCACCTGCGCGGTGCCCTCAGCGTCGTGACGATGGTGCTGCTCGGCCTCGCGGTGTTCATGGTCTACTTCCGTCCGTCGTTCTGATTGAACGGCGGCGATGAACGCCGGAACGCTCTGCGGGCTGTGGATCGATGACGCCGGGCGCGCGCACGTCGCGCGCGCGGCGGTCGACGGCGGTCGCGTCGCAACGACCGAGGACTTCCGGCCTTTCGCCTGGATCGGCGAGGAGCGCGCGGGCCCAGGCATCGCCGTGGAACCGTTGCGCGGCGAAGGTGCGTTCCGCTGGCTTGCGCACGCGGACAGCCTGCCGGCCTTCGACGATTTTTTCCGCGAACTGCGGGAAGGCGGGCCAGTCGACGTGCTCAAGCCCTACGAGAGCCAGTGGCTCCTGCAACGGCGGGAGCGGGTTTACGCCGACCTGCACTTCGCCGACCTGCGCCGCTGCCAGCTCGACATCGAGACCGCGGCGGGCGAGCCCGGCGGTTTCAGCGACGCCAAGAACCCCGACGACCGCGTGCTCGCCATCGGCCTGCAATGCGGCGAGCGGCGCGAGTTGCTCGTGCTCGAGGAGGAGACGCCAGCCGGGGAGCGCGCGCTGTTGCTGCGGTTCAACGAGGTGTTCGGGCAGATGGACCCCGACGTCGTCGAGGGGCACAACCTTTTCAAATTCGATCTCGATTACCTGCGGCAGCGCTGCCGCCGCCACAAGGTCCCGTGCGCGTGGGGTCGCTTCAGGCAGAACGCCACGTTCCGCAACAGCCGCCTGAAGGTCGCGGAGCGTTGGATCGATTTCCCGCGCTGCGACCTGCCGGGACGCGCCGTAGTCGACACCTACCTGCTCGTGCAGCTCTACGACATCACGACGCGCGAGATGACGTCCTACGGCCTGAAGGAGGCGGCGGTGTATTTCGGCGTCACGCCCGAGGACGGCGCCGGCCGCACCTACATCGACGGGCGCGGCATCCAGCAAGAGTTCCGGCAGAACCGCGAAAAATTCCTCGCCTACCTCGCCGACGACCTGCGCGAGACGAAGGGCGTCGCCGACGTGCTGTTGCCGACGTATTTCGAGCAGGCGCGCGCCTTCCCCATGCTGTTGCAGGACGCCGCGCTGCGCGGCACGGCGGGCAAGGTCGACCTGCTCTTCCTCGAGGAATACTACCACGCCCGCGCCGCCTGCGCCGCGCCGGTGGAGTGGGCGTCGTTCGAAGGTGGCTTCACGCGCAGTTTCCAGGAGGGCGTGTTCCGGCACGTCCTGCACTTCGACGTCGCCTCGCTCTACCCGAGCCTGCTGCTCCACATCGGCCGCAATCCCCGCAGCGACACGCTCGGCGTCTTCATCCCGCTGCTCCAGCGCCTGCGCGAGTATCGCTTGAAATACAAGCAGCTCGCGAAGACCGCGCCCACCGCCGCCGAGCGCGACGAGGCGCAGGCGCGGCAGGCGACGTTCAAGATCCTCATCAACTCCTTCTACGGCTATCTCGGCTTTTCCGGCGCACGCTTTGGCGACGGCGAATTGGCGGCCGAGGTGACGCGCCGCGGACGCGAGTTGCTGCAGGCGCTGATCGTGGAGTTCGAGCGTCACGGCTGCACGATCCTCGAGGCCGACACGGACGGCATCTATCTTTCCTCGGCCGACTATCATGACCGACCGGAGGAACTGCTGGCGAAGGTCGCCGGCGTGCTGCCCGCGGGCATCGAGCTGGAATTCGACGGCCGCTACGACGCGATGTTCTGCTACAAGGCCAAGAACTACGCGCTCGCCGCCGGCGGCGAGATCACCGTGCGCGGCTCGGCGCTGCGTTCGCGCGGCATCGAGCCTTTCCTCAAGCGCCTCGGCGACGAACTCATCGCGTTCCTCCTCGGCGTCAGCGCGCAGCCGCCCGCCGACACCGTGCGCGAGCTGCGCCGCCGAATCTCGGCGGGCGAGATGCCCGTGGCCGAGTTGGCGAAATCCGAAGTGCTCGGCCAGAACCCGGAGGCTTACGAGCAATTCATCGCGGGCGGCGGCAAACCCCGTCGCGCCTCCGCCGAGGCGGCGCTGCTGATGACGCCGCGCCCGCGCATGGGCGAGCGCGTGAGCTATTACATCGTGCCGGCGCAAAAAGGGCAGAAAGCCGATTGGCAACGCGCCCGGCCGCTGGCGCACCACGATCCGGCCACGGCGCCCTACGATCCTGTCTATTACTTGGAAAAAATCGACGACTGGGTGGAACGCTATGGACGTTTCGCCGGGGTCCGGCCACAAGTCGACCAGCAGGAAATGTCGCTCTGACCGATGCGCGCCCGACTTTGTTATCTCGCCCTCGTCTTGATCCCTCTCGTCGCCTACTGGCCGACGATGGTGACCGAATACGGCACTCCGGAGGATTTCATCCGCCTGCAACTCGGAGTCGACACGCCGTTCGCCGCCCAGCACGGCATCCTGCACGGCGCGTTGGTTGAGATATCGTTCCTGCTCGTGAGCAGCGTGGCGCAACTGGTCGTGATCCGTGCGCTGGCCCTTGTGCTCGTCATCCTCACCGGCATCGCGCTCTGGCAGATGCTCGAGCGCGGCGGTTGGTCGGAGCTTGATGCGGCGGCGATCGCAGCCGGAGTGGTGTTGCTGCCGGCGGCGCAACTGCTCGTGGGTTGGGGCGCCGCCTGGCCGGCGGCGTTGGCCGCGTTGTTGTCGCTCGCGGGCTTTGCCGCGGCTGAGAGCGAGCTCGAACAGGGCGGCGCCAAGCGCTTCATCGCCATGTTCGGCGGAGTGCTGCTCTATTTCGCGGCGGCGATGTGCAACCTCGCCACCGCCACCTTCGCGCTTGTGCCGCTGGCCGCGCTCGGGCTCGTGCGCCCGATGCGGCAGGTCGAGGAGACCAAACGCTGGTTCGTCCGCCATGCGGCCTTGCTTACCGCCGGCATTGCCGTCGCCTGGGCACTGGAGCGCTGGATGCTGGCCGATGCCGGCGTGGACGACCGCACGACTTTCATGCACCGGATCGCGGACCTGTTCCTCTATGCGTTGCCCGAAGGCGGCGCGCTCTTCTTCGCCGCGACGGCGCCATGGCAGCGCGGCTTGGCGGCGGCGATCACGCTTGGTGTGGTTTTCGGCGTGGTGCAACTCGTGCGCCGCCAAGCGGCGGCCGATGCGCGCGTCCGGGGACGCTGGCTCCTGCTCTTCCCCGGCGCCATCGGTTTGTTCGCGCTCGTGGTGCTGCTCCTGCCGCACTGGCGCGGGTCTTACCTGAATTTCTGGTCGCTCTCCGGCCTCGCGCTCGTCGCCCTGATGGGAGCCTGGCGCGGCACCGGGGAACAGACCGTGCGGCGCAAGTGGTGGTATTTCGCCGCTCCGGCAGGCGGGCTCGTGCTGGGTTTGTTCATCGCCGGCGGGCAGACGCACCAACATCTCGCCGTGCCACTCGGCCGCGAGTGGGGTGAGTTGCGCACTCAAGTGCTGCGCGCGAACTTCGCGGGTGAGATGACGGTCGGGTTGAAAGTCGCCGCCGACGCCAGCCGCAGCGACGGCGTGCCGGAGGCGGGGTTCACCGCCCGGATGTCGCAGCATGCCTCGGCGGCGGAATATTTCTTCCAGACGGCGCTGCGAGAGCGCTTTTCTTCAGGCCTGCCCAAGGGCGTGAAGGTCGCGGCGACGACGGCTCCGGAGAAGGTGGCGCAGGCCAAGCTGGTGTTTGATCTCACCACCCACGATCGTTGAGCTGCGCTCTAGCGCCATGCAGGCAAAACGTCGGGTGCACGCAATGTGAGTTGGACCGGTCAGTGACCGTCGCACTTGCGGATGATGATCTTGGGGCCGATTGAAACCGGTCCTTCCTCCCGACGGCGTGCCTTCCCACGACAGGTCTTACGACCAGCGCAGGTCGTGCTTCGTCAGCGGCAGGGAGCGGATGCGCTTGCCGGTGGCGGCGAAGATCGCGTTGCACACTGCCGGAGGCAGCGGGGGCAGGGGCGGTTCGCCGAGACCGGTCGGTGGATTCTTGCTCTCGATAAAATGCGCGTCGACCAGCGGTGCTTCCGTGATGCGGAGCAGCGGATAAGTATCGAAGTTGCCCTGCGACACGCGACCGTTCTCGAGGGTGATCTCCTGCAGCCATGCGCCGCCCAAGCCGTCGATGATCGAGCCTTGGACCTGACTTTCGGCGCCGCTGAGGTTCATGATCGGTCCGACGTCGGTGGCGACCGTGACGCGGTGGACCTTGAGCGTGCCGTCCTGGGCGACGCTGACCTCGGCGACTTCGGCGACGTAGCCGCGGTGGCTGAAATGGAAGGCAATGCCCATGCCTGAGCCGCGCGGAAGCGTCCTGCCCCAGCCGGATTTCTCGGCGGTAAGGCGGATGACGTCCTTCATGCGCTTGGTGTCGTAAGCGACGCCCTGCGGCGTCGGCGGCGGCACGAGACGGTCCTCGCCGAGCAGGGCGAGGCGGAACTCGACCGGATCGCGGCCGGCGGCGTGGGCGAGCTCGTCGATGAAGGACTGGATGACGAACGACAGCGCGTTGCTGCCCGGCGCGCGGAGCGGTCCGCTGGGAATGTTCGTGTTGATGACAGCCTGTTCGAGGCGATAATTCGGGATCCAGCGGCCGGGGAATTCGGCCGGGCTCATGCCCGCGCTGCGACCCGGTTCCTTGTCATTGTTCAGGCCGACGGTGACGAAGCGATTGTGCCAGGCGACGACGTTGCCGGCGCCGTCGAGTCCGGCCTTGAAATGATGCCAGCCGCCCGGCCGGTATTGGCCGTGCTGCGTGTCCTGCTCGCGCGTCCAAGTGACCTTGACCGGCACGCCGGCGCGCTGCGCGATCGCCGCGGCCTCGACGACGTAGTCGTTGTTCAGGCGCCGGCCGAAGCCGCCGCCGATGCGCGTGAAGCGCACCTTGATCTTGTCCTTGGGCAGATTGAGCGTCGCGGCGACGAGGTCCTGCGCGCCCTGCGGCGTCTGCGTCGGCGCGAGGATCTCGATGCCGCCGTCGGCTGTCGGCCAGGCGAGGCCGTTCATCGGCTCGAGCGTTGCGTGGTGGATGTAGGGATACGAATAATCGGCGCTGACGACCTTCGCCGCGGAGGCGAGCGCGGCGTCGACATCGCCGTCATGGCGCATCACCTGGCCGGGCTGCGCGGCGAGTTCGGCCGCGCGCGCGGCGTAGGCGGCGGTGCTGTGGTTCGCGGCGGCGCCCTCGTCCCAGACGACGCGCAGCTCGCGCTTCGCCTTGAGGGCGGCCCACGTCGTGTCGGCGAGGATGGCGACCCCGGGCATGAGCCCGACGTAATTGTTGGTGCCTTCCAGCACGAAGGCGTCGCGCACACCGGCCATGCCCTTGAGCTGGTCGAGATTGGCGCTGACGACCTTGCCGCCGAAGACAGGGCACTTCACGTAAACGGCGTTGAGCATGCCCGGGACCTTCTGGTCGAGGCCGAAGAGCGGAGCGCCGGTGACGATGGCGGGGTTGTCGACGCCGCCGATGCGCGAGCCGAGGAGTTTGAATTCATCCGGCTCCTTCAGGCGGATTTTCGACTCGTCGGGCAAGGGCAGGGTGGCGGCCTTCGTGGCGAGCTCGCCGTAAGTGAGGCGGCGGCCGGAGGCGCGGTGGACGACGGTGCCCTTTTCGGCCTCGAGTTCGTCCGGCGACAGACCCCAGGTCTGCGCGGCGGCCTGGATGAGCATCGTGCGCGCGACGGCGCCGGCGCGACGCAAAACGTCGTAATTCATCGGGGTCGACAGCGAACCGCCCGCGAATTGCTGGCCGAGCTGCGGATCGAGCGCGGCCTGCTCGATGACGACCCGGTCGAAATCCACCTCCAGCTCCTCGGCGAGGATCATCGGCAGCGAGGTCTTCACGCCTTGGCCGACCTCGGGATTTTTCGCCACGAGGGTGACGGTGCCGTCGGGCGAGATGCGGATGAAGGGGTTCGGCGTGAACTGGCGCGCGGTGTTGTCGAGCGCGCCGGCCTGGGCGAAGGAGTCGGTCGCGGCGAGGCCGAGGGCGAAGCCGCCGCCGGCGAGGGCGGTGACGCGGAGGAAGTCGCGGCGGGTGAAGTCGGTGGACTCGGGTTGCATCACGCACCTCCTTTCGCGCCGGCGGACATGGCCGCGGCGGCGGATTTGATCGCGGCGCGGATGCGCTGGTAGGTGCCGCAGCGGCAGAGGTTGCCCGCCATGGCGCCGTCGATCTCCTCGTCGGACGGCTGCGGCGTGCCCTGGAGGAAGGCGGCGGCGGTCATGATCTGGCCGGCCTGGCAATAGCCGCATTGCGGGACGTCGTGCTCGATCCACGCCTGTTGCAGCGGGTGCGAGCCGTTGGGCGAGAGGCCCTCGATCGTGGTGATGCGCATGCCCGCGACCGTCGAGACGGGGAGCAGGCAGGAGCGCGTCGGCACGCCATTGAGGTGGATGGTGCAGGCGCCGCAGAGTCCGGCGCCGCAGCCGTATTTCGTGCCGACGAG